>JALXCX010000334.1 GCA_026990725.1 Desulfobulbaceae bacterium | reverse complement strand
CATTGATTATTATGATTTTTGGTTAATTATAGCATAAAAATAGGGGGTCAAATGGTTGCCCAAGGCAAACATTTGACCCCCATACAAAAAAACGAAAAAACAAAAATATTGACCTCAAAGGATCATAGATCTGTGTTCAGGTTACCTCCACCTAAAATGGTCTCATGGTCCAGATACCACAGGGACAGGTATCAGCACAAAAGCCACACGCTATACACTTGGTATCATCAGAAACATATTCATAATTAACGCCTTCGATCCGGTCATCTGCCACAAGTTCACGCCTTGAAATAGCATGGGTGGGACAAATAGTCTCACAAAGATGGCAGTCACGGCAGGAGCCACAGCTTAAACAACGGGCAGCCTGATGATTTTCCGTATCACCCTTTTCTTCTGCGGGATCATAATGGGCAATAGTCAGTGATTCATACTTAATCAATTTTTTGTGAAAAGGTACCCATTGCTTACCGGCAATATGCGCTATCAGAAATTCTGCCGTTCTCTTGGCCGCCCCTAATGCGTTGGTTGCAAGACCAGGGCGCTCGACATCGCCGACGGCCAGAATTTTTTCATCACTTGTCCGGCCTGCTTCATCGGTCTTAATCCAGGAACCTCCAGCCACTTTCAGGACTTCAACGCTTTCCGGTAAAAATGGCAAACTGGGCACATCACCAATGGAAATGATGACAGTTTGAGCACGGATAAGCTCATCTTTGTCCGTCAACAGTCCGTCTTCTGTCACCTTTTTAGTCATTACAGGCCATTGGAACGTGGCCCCCAGGGCTTCGGCAGCGTCACGTTCTTTGCCAAAGGCTAATGGTTTCTGAATGTCAACAAGAGTCACTTCTTTTGCGCCTAAACGATAGCATTCAGCCGCAACATCACAGCCAACATTACCGGCACCAATAATAACAACCTGCTCCCCTGTCTCCATGGGAGAGCTGCTCTTGGCTGCTTTTAAATAATCAAGAGCCGGAATAACACGTTCGTGGCCTTCAAAAGGAATTGTTTTCGGCTGATGGGTCCCAACAGCAATAATAACGTAATCAAAATCCTTTTTTAACTGCTCGACCTTTTCACGGGTCATGCTGACCCCAAGATTAATAACGATGTTGTCTTCTCTGGTGAAACGATCTACTTCCATTTCCCAAACTGCTTTTGAGAGGCGTTCCCAGGGTATGGTCTGAGCGAGTTTGCCGCCAAGCTGATCAGCTTTTTCAAAAATATGGGCTTCAATTCCAGCCATGGCGAGGTGCCAGGCAGCACCCATTCCGGCTGGACCACCACCGATGATGGCTACTTTATGCCCGGTTGAAGGCTTGGCCTTAGGCGGATCAACATTACGTACAGCCTGACCAAGAATTGATACATCAATTGAGTAATCAATTTTCTTTCTGGAACAGTTTTGAATACAGAGATTCGGGCAGATGGTCCCGCAGACAGAAGCGGGAAATGGCGTGTACCTGAGAAGCATTTCATACGCTTCGTCTGTCTTGCCTTCCCTGATCAGACGCAATCTGTCAATAGTCGGAATATGCATCGGACAATAATAAGTGCATGGTGCCGCGGAATCTCTATTAGCCCAGAAGGGTTTGCGGCGTCGGAGGTCACCAGATTCTACAACCCCGATAACGGAACGATCAAGGCCGGGAGCAATATCACGCAGAGGGTCACCACCGCCAAACCCCTGGCTCCAGACACGTTTGGCAAATTCGGCCATGGGCATGGGCCCGGAAAACATGAGAGCGCGTTCCTGGGGAGTGATTGCCGTGAGCAAATTCCATTCTTCGCGTTTGCTTAATGTCTCAAGCAGCTCTGATCGGCCAATGGCTTCGAGGTATTCGGGCATCCGATCCATGAGCCATTGCCATTCTTCATCGTCTGGCTGAGTTAGTTTGGCGTTTGTTGTGGAAAAACTTCCATCAGTTTTACCGCGATAATATACCTGGCCGCCGACCATGCCTACGCAAGGTCTGTATCCCAGAACATTATCGCTATTTTTGGGCTCAAATCCGCAAACAACACCAATTCCACCACAATTAAATTCAGCAAAAGTATCACCAACAGAACCAAGCACCCACATTTCCGGTTTCTTATATACCGGATTCCATTTGGTCATGGTGAGGCCACGGGCACCAATGGAGCCGCCAATCATTACCCGGCCGCCAGCCATGGCATTACATGCACCGTTTGTTGCATCACCTTTAACAATGACATCAGCGCCAATATTAAGGTAGCCAACATCGTCGGAACATGAGTCTTCACAGATAATCGTCGCCCCGAACTGACCCATGCAACCAAGACGCTGTCCGGCATGACCGGTGACCGTCAGGGTGACTGGTGAGTCAACAGAGCCCAGCCGCAGGCCAATATTATGCTGGCCAAAAGCTTCAAGGATCAGCTCATCAGTTCCTTCAGCGGCTCCCTGGACCTCTTCTGCAAAAATCTTTGAGGTTAATCGCTGGCCGTTTTCATCCTTGCCGCGTACCGTTACAACTTTATTATCACTCATAGTTATATAGCTTGATATTAACAGATGTATTTAATATTCAACCGCTTTGCAGCATCAGCATCATCAATGCCAAGAGCATCAGACATGCCAATGGGTAAGCTCTGTGACCTGCCAAGAGGTGCCATGATTTTTTTCATCTCTGTTCTGATAGACATAAAAACATCAGCGACCCGCTGGGCAACATCATCAGGATCGAGCCTGCGAAAGAGTTTTTCATTCTGGCTGGTAATACCCTTGGGGCAGATACCAACATTACAGACATTACAGCGTCCCATTTCATTGCCAAGACAACCGGCACAAGCCTGCATGATATACTTGCCAATATGGACACCCGAAGCACCAAGCATGATAAGCGCCATGCCGTTCTGGGTGACGTTTCCGTTTTTGCCAACGCCTCCAGCCGCAAAAATCGGGATCTCATTCTGTCGTCCCTGCGCAACCAGATCCTGGTAACAGTCCCTTAAACATGAGGCTATTGGATGACCGGTTGCATCCATGGAAACATTGTAGGCCGCACCGGTCCCGCCATCAATACCATCAATAAGCAAACCACCGGCATAAGGATTACGAACCAGATTGTTCAACACGGACTTGGCAGAGGTCGAGCCGGAAATCTTAGGATAAACAGGGACCCTGAAGCCAAAGGCCATGGACATGGTCTGAATCATCTTCATGACACTTTCCTCAATGGAATACAGTGTCTGATGAACAGGTGGTGAAGGTAAATCAACACCTTCAGGAACTCCGCGAAGCCTGGCAATCAGTTTGGAGACTTTAAACCACATGAGCAGCCCGCCATCGCCTGGTTTAGCGCCCTGACCATACTTGATTTCAATGGCTGCAGGATCGCATTGCATATCAGGAATAGCCCGGATAATCTCGTCCCAGCCAAAATAACCGGAAGCAATCTGGAGAATAATATATTTAAGGAACGGGCTTTTCAGGACCCATGGGGGACAGCCGCCCTCTCCTGTAGCCATGACAACAGGAATTCCTAATACTTCATTGCAATAGGCAACACCCTGCAAAAGACCAAGCCACATGTTGGGAGACAGAGCCCCAAAAGACATGGAACCAATCACAAAAGGAAAAATTTCCCGGGTTGGAGGTATCCAGCCACCAGTTGCCTGTCGTTTGATAAATTCTTCAGGCGGTAGTACACGGCCAAGAATAGTATTCGTGCTGAACTCATGGCGACCGGCATCCAGAGCCGGGTCAGTAAGCATTGAGATGCGGCCAAAGGAGATTTTGTCCAAAATGGTCTTACCCGGTTCATTGCGTCGACCACCTCGTTTCCAGGCATCCCCTTTCTGGTTCATATGGAACTGGGAACGATGCTCGTTGGGATTGGGCTCCGGGCCAATGGCCTCGTTTGGGCAGACCGAAGAACACATACCACAGCCAATGCACATCTTTTCTATGGTTGTATGCTGCCGGATACCGACAAAATGACGATATTCGTTGCCTCTTTTTTTCCGAAGAACATCAAGCTTGGGCACACGCTGTCTGCGATATGTCAGATAAATCGCCTGTTTGGGGCAGACAGCTGTGCATTGACCGCATAAAGTACAACGGTCTTCACGATGCTTAATTATCCAGGGAAGATCGCTGTAAGTTAAGCTGCTAGGTTGAGTGTAAACTGATCGAACTGAGACCATATCTGGAGTTCCTTTCGTTCTGGAGGAATAATAACTGTATGTTCACGCATTGGTTGAAAATCAAGCGCTGGGTCACGATCCGGCACAAGGGCCTCAACACCGCACATTTCAGAGGCAATGGCCCAGACTCCGGGCTTGCCCCCTACAGTTGCCGGACGCATTTTTTTCGGGTCCATAACCAACAAACAGGTTTCATCTGGCAGGGTTCCGATAACGGCGTTAGGGCCGTCGATTATGAGTCTGCGGCAGGCAGTGCGCAAGCCTTTTAAAAAATCTCCCTGGGGATGCACATCAAGCTCTTCTGTTTTTAAAGGACAGATGACATGCTTGTACGCTTCCAGGGGCAGATTAAGCTTTTTGGTAACGTAGTGAAGAATATGAGTAAAAACTTCTGAATCGGATTGATAGCCGGCATACCCGGGAATATTTTTTCCTATAAGCCATTCTTTAATGGGGACAAAAGCAGTGTTCTCACCATTTGTCATTG
>JALXCX010000333.1 GCA_026990725.1 Desulfobulbaceae bacterium | reverse complement strand
TCTACCGCTTTAACTTCACGGACTTCCATCAATGGAAGACTTCCACTCATCCCGCCCGACAAATCTTTCATTGCTTCGGCGAATTTTTCAGAATAGGGGCGAAAGGCCTCCATTCGCTCCTGAGCGCCGCGTAGCTTTGCAGACGCAACCATATTCATGGCCTGCGTGATCTGCGCAGTTTTCGCTACACCATCTATCTTATCTTTGACATCCTTTAATCCAGGCATGGCAATCGTTCCTTATGCTTAATTCAAGCCCTTTGTCGCTTTAAAGGTCTCGCCAAAAGAGGTAATTGTTTTGGTCATTTTATCCTTCAATGAATCAGAAATTTCTTCTTTCTCTTTTAACTCGGAGAAAATAGACGGTTCATTCGCCTCAATATAGCTGTACAGGTCCTGCTCATAATCAGCAAGAGTGTCCAGGGGGAACTCATCAAGCAGACCATTGGTACCGGCAAAAATAATAGTAACTTGTTTTTCCATGGACAGCGGTTGATACTGCGGCTGTTTCAGAATTTCTACGAGCCGTTCACCACGTGTAAGCTGTGCCTGAGTCGCAGCATCAAGATCGGAGCCAAAACCAGCGAAAGCAGCAAGCTCACGATACTGGGCGAGATCAAGACGAAGCGTACCTGCAACCTGCTTCATGGCCTTCACCTGGGCTGCACCACCAACTCGAGATACCGAAATACCAACATTGATTGCGGGTCGAACACCTGCAAAGAACAGACTTGGCTCAAGGAAAACCTGACCATCAGTAATAGAAATAACATTGGTCGGGATAAAGGCCGATACATCACCAGCCTGCGTCTCAATAATAGGCAGAGCTGTAAGAGAACCAGCACCAAGTTCATCACTTACCTTTGAGGAACGCTCAAGCAGTCGTGAATGGTTAAAGAAAATATCACCAGGATAAGCTTCACGTCCAGGAGGACGCCTCAGCAGCAGTGACAACTCACGATAGGAGACAGCCTGTTTGGAAAGATCATCATAAATGATCAAAGCATGTTGGCCGTTATCGCGGAAATACTCACCCATCGCACAGCCAACCATGGCTGAAACATACTGCATGGGAGCAGGATCAGAAGCACAGGCTGCAACAACTGTTGTATATTCCATTGCGCCATGTTTACGAAGCGCTTCAACAACAAGTGCTACCGTAGACTTTTTCTGACCTGTAGCAACGTAAACGCAGTGAATATCCGTTTCTTTCTGAGCAATGATAGCATCAACACAGAGTGCCGTCTTACCAATCTGACGATCGCCAATGATCAACTCACGTTGTCCTCGACCAACCGGAGTCATGCCGTCTACTGCTTTATAACCGGTATAGCAGGGTTCATGAACTGATTTACGGGCAATAACACCGGGAGCCAAAACTTCCATCTTCCGTGTTTCGGCACCTTCGAGAGGACCTTTCCCATCAATTGGCTGGCCGATACCGTCAACAACACGCCCTTCAAGAGCGGGGCCGACAGGAACCTCGGCGATTTTACCTGTCCGCTTAACGATGTCTCCTTCCTTCAGATAGCGAACGTTGCCCATAACAGCAACACCCACATTATCTTCTTCAAGGTTAAGCGCGAGTCCCATAATTCCACCGGGGAATTCGAGAAGCTCCATGGCCTGACAATTCTCAACACCATGAACACGGGCGATACCGTCACCAACTGACAGGATTGTTCCGGTTTCTTTCAGATCGACGTCACTTTCGTAACCGGCGATTTGATCCTTAATGATCTGACTGATTTCTGAGGCTTTGATCTGCATTTGACTATTCTCTCCCCTTGATAGATTCTTTTAATCCATTAAGTTGCGTTCGTATACTTCCGTCCAACACCAGATCTCCGACCTTGGCAACAATGCCGCCGATTATGGAAGGATCAACCTGTGTTTCAAGAATTACCTTGTTTCCTGTTATTTTTTCCAACGTTGCCTGAATTTTTCCAAGCAAGGCTTTATCAAGTTTAATAGCTGATGTTACAGAGCCGTGGCTGATATTATCTTCTCTATCAACCATTTCCTGAACAGCAGCAGCTATTTCCGGCAGAACATCCACGCGCTTTTTCTCAACCAGCAGGTTAAGAAAAGTTGTCATCGTTTTATCCGCCTTGGCAGCTTTGGCAACTTTGGCTACAACCTTTTGACGAGCCTCAAGCGGATACATCGGATTGACTAACGCATCTTCAAGGCCGAGCTTGTCATCCTTGAAGAGGTCAGCTATGCCATTGAGCACCTGAGCGTACGCCTCAACTTTCTTCTGCTCTTTGCCAAGTGAAAAAATCGCTTTGGCATATCTTTTCGCTAAAATTATCTGTTTCACTGTACCGCACCCACTTTCTCAAGATACTGTTCAGTTATCGCGACCTGATCCTTAGCGGTCAGATTCTTCACGATCAACTCCTCAGCCATGGCGGCGGCCTTATCAGCCACCTCAACCTGCAACGAGCGCTTAGCTTCCACAACCGCTGCCTGAACAGCAGCCTCAGCCTGACGCTTTATATCTGCTGCGGATTCTTCAGCTTCTTTCAGGATACGGGTTTTCTCATCTTCGGCCATGACAATGGCCTTCTCAACGACTGTATCCATCTCGCCTTCCATGCCGGCCAGACGCGCTTCAAACTCCTTATAGGAACGCTCTGCCTCATCACGCTTAAGTTCAAGCGCCTCAATCTCTTCCTGGATACCTTTACGTCGTCCGGCAAGACCACCAGCAATCGGCTTGGCTAAAAACTTCACAAGGATAATAACCAGCGCCATAAAGTTCATGGTCCGCCAAAAAAGATCCTTTAATCTTTCAGCGGTGATCATTGGATGATGTTCACCATGCCCCTCACCTTCTGCCACCTCATGTTCCCCTTCGGATGAGGCTGCTTCGTGTGTCACTGCATGTTCAGCGGCAACCGCTGCATGCTCATTGGCTGCCGAATGGGTTACAGAAACCGTCTGTGCCTCATGAACCACTTCAGTTGCCTGAGTCTCATGCGTTGCGGCAACTGTTTCAGCACTTTGCTTAATAACTGCATCTGCTTTTGCAATAACTGTTTTTATAGCAGCCTGACCAGACGCCTCATGCCCTGCGGCAAAAACAACCGGAACAGAAATCAGCGTTACTGCCAGCAAAGCAGGTAATAATAATTTCATAACTTGAGCTTTCATGCTTTAATACTCCTTCCAAGTATCTTTCCAGCCATTTCCTGGGCCACTCCGGCAGCATTGTCCAACAGCTCTTTACGTGCACTGTCAAACTGCGCTTTAATTTCGGCCAAATTCTTTTCCTTGACCTCATCAGACTCCTGCCGGATCGCAGCTAATTTCTCTGCCCCCGCGGCCTGTGCCTCGTTTCTGGCGCCGTCAAGTGCTTTCTTGGCTTTAGCGCTGGCTTCCCGCATTTTTTTGTCCACCTCGGCCTGACGATGACGTGCATTTTGCTCAAACTGCCCAACATCGTTGCTCAAGGCCACCATTTTTTCCTGTCTTTTCTCAAGAATCCCTAAAATAGGCTTATAGAGAATAATGTTCAGGACTACCATCAGCACGAGCATATTGATAATATGAAGTACTAATGTGATGTCAAGTGTAATCATGCAACCGCTCCCAATGACTTAAAAAATATTAAAATGTTCCCTAGCAAAGTGAATGGTGGTTCAGCTCACGTGAAGATACCTACTGAAAAAACGAACTCCTGTCAAATCTTTTTTCATTAAAGGAAAGAACCGAAGATCCCTTTAAATCTAGTTATTGCCCAGCTTCAAGCCATTGGCGACACTGGATGCCAAGAGATCAAAAATACTTATTAAACCCTGCAGCACGCCTGAACAGACGGGGCTCGAACTGGCCCTCCCTTTAATCCCCGCCTTCCGGCTTCGGGCTCTTTTGTTTGTCTGTCCTCCCGGTTTCATATCAACAGACATGGTGACAAATCACACATTCCTTACAGATACTCGTAGGCAACACCTTCTGCCCATCGATTTAAATTTGCCATGCGATCTATTTCCCGTTTTTTTTTGCTAACCAGACAAGAAGGCGTTTAACACCCTCCTCGGTTGTTACTTTATCCCTATAACCAAGAACCCTTTCCGCCTGATTTTTACTGAACCAATGTGACAGGGCCAACTGTTCTGCGAGAAACCTTGTCATTTTCGGTTCTTGATCCAGTCCGCCTAGAGCATAAGAAATTTCAAGTACCGAACCAATTATTCTGGCTCCGGTTAAACTCAAAGATTTCTTTACGGGAGCAACCCCCATCTGCTCAAACAATGAATTAATCCAACCCCAGAGACGCACCGGTTCATGCTGGCCAATAAAAAAAGAGAGCCCCGCAGCTGTCGATTCTGTTGCAAGATTCTCTGCCGCCAGCAAATGCGCATGCACGACATTATCAATATAGGCAATATCAACCAGATTATTCCCGGAACCCACAACTCGCAAATCTCCTGAACGGCCCCTGGCGACCAGCCTGGGAATCAGGTTGGTATCTCCGGGGCCCCAGACGAGATGGGGGCGGATAGCTGTGGTTTTAAGACAGCTGCAATTTGCCTGGAGTACCTCTTGTTCGGCAATAATCTTTGTTGCCGCATAATGGCAGAGCGGCTTTTGGGCATAGGGTGTTGTTTCGTCTGCCCCTTCCAGATTCTGCCCGTCAAAAACCACAGAAGGTGTTGAAGT
>JALXCX010000332.1 GCA_026990725.1 Desulfobulbaceae bacterium | reverse complement strand
CTCCGCATGATCTCTCCGGAATAGCACAGCCAAGAGCTTGGGCCTGGCAGAGGAAAAAATTATCAGTCATACCGGCAATATAGTCTCGAACAATTTCGGCCGGCAGATGAGAGTTTATATAGTCCTCTGACATGGAGCGCAAAAAGCTCTTTCCCATTTCCTTCTTCTTGAGGCTCTTGGTAAGCTGATTCATATAAAAATCAAAAAGCGTTTCATAGCAGACATGAATTTTCATAAAGTCCGGCTTAAACGCAGCATTATTATAAATTCGTTCGTAATTAAACTGTTTTAATTGAAGCAACACCCCGGCAACTTCAGGACTGAAACCAACCCGGGCTGCCCGGGAGTCATCGTCTCCTGCGTTACGAACATCACTACTGGCCGAGATGATATCTGAAACCAGGTTATACACAATCGTGCCGTTGCTGGCCCCCAGCACCCTACCACATTGTTCCGGTATTTCACAGCGTTCAATCAGGCCAAGCTCGATGGCATCTTCAATATCACGGCCAATATAGGCAATCGTATCACAAAGCCTGACCACACACCCCTCCAGAGTCATGGGCAGCAAGCTGGTCATGGGGTCTTTTTTCCCGGCAGACATCAGCTCGTCAAAGGATACAAAATCTCTTTTGGCAGCGGGAGACAGACTTGTTGCCTGTGCCTCACCATCGTGACAAAGAATGCCGTCCAGGACCTGCAGAGTTAAATTCCAGCCTTTTCCTTTCTTTTCAAAACGATCCAGAAACTGGACTGACTGGATATTATGATGAAATCCGGTCAATCCATGCCTGCGGCAAAGTTTATGTAAAATCCGCTCTCCTTCGTGGCCAAATGGCGGATGACCGATGTCATGGCCCAGGGCAATAGCTTCGATAAGGTCTTCATTAAACCCCAGAAAGCGGCCAACTGTCCGGGCAATACGCGAGACCATCTGCACATGCAGGACACGATGCGTGATATGATCGTTATCGATAAGCGAAAATACCTGTGTTTTATCTATATAGCGGGTATACGATTTGCTATGTAGAATTCGATCCGCATCCTGGGAAAAAGCCTGTCGAAACCCTTGATCTTTCTCTGGTCTACGCCGAATACCATCCCGGCTTCTGCAGGCAAGCGGGGACAAGCGTCTGTCTTCTGTTGAATGCAGGTTGGAAAGAAGGGAAGTCAAAAATTCCTGTTGCCGATGATTTATCATAATGTTTCTTCCCCTTTCCTGTTCAAACTTTTTACTTTATCAGAAAAGCCGGTTCCTGCAAGGCGCTTTTACTCCATTTTATTGCTTTTCGCAGAATCTTCGGCAAAAAAGAGTACAGATTCATAATGCATTGCCAAATTCCAAGACACTGTTAAAAAAAGGGTTGCCTGACAAACCGATCTGCAAGTATGTTGAGCCATCATTTTTTAAACTACTTTTCGAAAATTTCTTGGAGTACTCGCCATGACAGCAGATAAACGAACACCAAATCCGGAACGGGTCGCATTTTTACGCTCTTTACCAACAGAAGTCAAACAGAGCATAACAGGAGAAGAAGCCGAAACCTTCATGTATGAACCCGACATTCCGGAATCGCTGTATGAGAAAATAAAAGATTTTATAACTGAGGATAACAAATAACCGAATACTTTTTATTGTTTACAACACAGGAGAATCAAAAAGATGAAAAACAGCCGAGTATTGTGCACCTTGCTGGGGATTGCCATGGCGATCCTGTTCTGTGGTCAACCTGGATTTGCCGGGGAAAAAACATTTACTTTTGGTCTGCTCATGGTCGGACCGGCCAATGATCACGGCTGGAGTCAGGCCCATTTTGAAGCGGCCCGGGAAATTGAAAAAAAGGTGCCCGGGACCAAAATGGTATACATCGACAAGGTGAACCCGGCCGACCGGCCTGGTGTCACCGTTCCTAATCTTGTTGATGATCTTGTCTCAAAAGGAGCAAAACTGATCATCGGTAATTCCGATGACATGAAAGACGGAATGCAGGAAGCCGCGATGATGCACCCTGACGTCTATTTTATCCACATTTCCGGCGATGGCGTGCTTACTGGTGAAGCGCCAAAAAACTTGACAAACCTTATGGGACGCATGGAATACGGCAAGATGATGGCTGGTTTCGTGGCCGCTCTCACAACCAAAACCGGTAAAATCGGCGATCTTGGGCCGCTTATCAATGCTGAAACCCGAAGGCTCTCCTCATCCTCCTATCTGGGCGCTCGTTACGCCTGGACAAAAGTCCTCAAAAAACCGGCAAAAGACCTGAAATACAAAGTTTCCTGGATCGGTTTTTGGTTTAACATCCCCGGCGTCACTTCGGATCCCTCTCTTGTTATGCGCAATTTCATTGACTCCGGTTATGACGTTATTGTTTCCGGGATTGACACAACCGAAGCCCTGATTGTTGCCGGTCAGAAACGCAAGGAAGGTGCCGCTGTATGGGCGGTTCCCTATGACTATAGAGGGGCATGTAACGAAGCACCAGATGCCTGTCTTGGTGTACCGTTTTTCAACTGGTATCCCGGCTACAAGAAGATCATTACCTCGGCCATGAACGGTGCCTTCAAACAGCAATTTTTATGGTTGGGTCCGGAATGGAAAGACTTAAACAATGCAGAAACATCGGCTATCGGTTTTCAGAACGGAGTAGCTCTTGGTCCTGAACAGGCCAAGGCACTTGCCGATTTTCAAAAGGGCCTGGCTGACGGGACCATTAACCTGTTCAGTGGTCCCCTCAACTTTCAGGACGGTTCTGTCTTCTTAAAGGAAGGAGAAAAAGCCACGGATAAACAGATATGGAACCTACCCCAACTGCTTGAAGGCATGGAAGGGGCATCGAAATAACATCTAGCACGGGCTGAGTGCTTTGTCCAGATTCAGCCCGTTTCCATTATTGCGGTATTCTTTTCCTGCACTTATTATTCTTGCCTGATAATACTTCTGAACCAGTGTCCTTCCCGCTATGATAGAACTCTGCGACATTCATAAGCATTTTGGTTCAGTGAAGGCCCTTCAGGGGGTAAGCCTGAAGGTTGCGGCAGGCTCCATCCATGGTGTCGTGGGCGAAAATGGCGCCGGCAAGACGACCCTTATGAAAGTGCTGACCGGCTACATTCACCGAACGTCAGGTTCTATTTACTTTGACGGGCAGGAGGTTGAACTCAAAACCCCTCGGGAGGCCATGCAGCTGGGCATCGGCATGCTCTACCAGGAACCGCTTGATTTTCTACAGCTCACAGTGCTTGATAATTTCATGACCGGCATGCCCCGGTTTACGCCCGGGCCACTGAAAAAAGCACTCAACAGGTTATGCGAAAGATTTGGTTTTTCCCTTAACCCGGACAGCCTTCTCAATCGGCTGACAGTCGGGGAGCGGCAACAGCTTGAGTTGATGCGCCTCATCCAAACCGGCTCCAGCGTCTTAATTCTTGACGAACCTACGACAGGCATTTCCGAAAAGCAGCAGGAACTGCTGTTCTCGGCTCTGGCTACACTTAAAAATGAAGGATGTGCCATTATCCTTGTCTCACATAAACTTGCAGAAGTTGACAGTTTATGTGATCAGGTTTCAATTTTACGCCAGGGTAGGATTGCCGGCCACCAGAAAAGCCCTTTCAACCGGAACAAAATCCTGCAGGCAATGTTTGACACCCTGCCTGAACACAGCCATTCTCCCGAGATTCATGCGGGAAAAGAAACAATCCTCTCGTTTACCGACATCTGTTCCTCTGCAGGCAGATCGGGTCTTGATCATGTATCAATTTCAGTTCAGGAAGGCGAGGTGATCGGCCTTGCCGGGCTCGATGGCAGCGGTCAGTCAGCGTTTCTTAAAATTGCAGCCAGTCTCCTGAAACCTGAATCAGGCACAATATCCGGAAATGCCCGCTCCACTGAAACACACAACAATGATGCAGAGCAGGCAACTGTTTTTCTCCCTGCAGACCGCCTAACTGAGGGCCTTATCCCCGGTCTTTCTATTCGTGAACACCTGCTGCTGGCTACAGATACTCCGCTTTTTCTGACTCCCGCAACAGGAAGAAAAACGGCAGAGCAGGCCATTAAAAAATTTACCATCCTCGGCCAGCCGGAAACGATTGCCGAGGGTTTATCCGGCGGCAATCAACAACGACTGCTTCTTTCACTCATGCCACCGGAGGCCCGCCTTATTCTCATGGAAAACCCCACCCGCGGCCTGGATGTGCAGTCTGCGGCCTGGACCTGGCAGCATCTGCTGACCCAGATGCCGGCTGATGGCGCTCTTATCTTTGCCTCACCTGATCTGGAAGAGATCATGGAACATGCGGGCAGAATTTTAGTTTTTTTTGAAGGAAGAATAATTCTGGACAAGGCCACAAAATACACTGATTTTATTGAAATATCGCAAGCTATAACTGGCCAGACAGAGGCCGTAACATGAGCAAATCACTCCCTACAAACATCTCTGCACACCTTGCCCGAATTACCGGCATAACAGGGCTTGCCTTTGGGGCGGTCAGCCTCCTGCTCTATGCGCTTCAGCTTTCGCCTGCCGCCATTGCCGTTGCCATGGCCAATGGTGCTGTCAGTAACTGGATGCGTATTTCGCACATGCTCTCCATCTGGGCACCACTTTTGCTCTGCTCAAGCGGGCTACTCTTTACCTTCCGTGCCGGACTCTGGAACATCGG
>JALXCX010000331.1 GCA_026990725.1 Desulfobulbaceae bacterium | reverse complement strand
CTGGTAAACAGTATGCCGCATATCCTGCTTCTTGAGCCTTATTATGGCGGATCTCATAAGAGCTTTTTAACCGGGCTGCAAAAGCATGTACCTTGTTTATTCTCTTTGCTCACCCTGCCGGCAAGAAAATGGAAAATGCGTATGCAGCTTTCAGCACCCTGGTTTGCTGAAAAAATTATTGAGCAGATAGCCGGTGGCGCGCATTATGATGCTGTTCTCTGTTCAACCTTTCTTGATATAGCCGTTTTGCGAAGCCTGTTGGCAAATGCAGGTATCGTGCTGCCCCTAGGCATATATTTTCATGAAAATCAGTTCTGTTACCCTGGGCAGGTGGTTGACCCGGGTATTTTTCAGTTCAGCGCGATAAACTTCACTTCTGCTCTGTGTGCTGATCAACTGGCTTTTAACAGTTGCTACAATCTAAACAGTTTTCTTGCCGGAGTAAAAAAATATCTGAAAAAGGCCGCTGATGTTCATCTTGGCCACTGTCTGGAGACCTTACGTAATAAATCAACCGTGCTGTACCCGGGCATGGATTACAGCCATATTGATGATGCCCAAGCCTGCCATCAAGAGGATGTTCCCGTCATCGTCTGGAATCATCGCTGGGAACATGATAAAGATCCCGATACTTTTTTTAAAGCGCTCATGTCCCTGTCGGACAATGTTGATTTTAAACTCATTCTTGTAGGAGAGCATTTCCATCATCAGCCGCCGATATTTGCCAGGGTAAAAGAAGTTTTGGCGGACCGTATTCTTCATGTTGGTTTTGTGGAAAAGAAGGAGGAATACGCCTGCCTGTTACAAGGGGCTGATATTATAGCTTCAACAGCGGTTCATGAATTTTTTGGTATATCTGTTCTTGAAGGTGTTCGGGCCGGCTGTTGGCCGCTTGTGCCTGATCGTCTCTCCTACAAGGAATTGTTTCCGGAACAATACCGGTATCCTGAAAACGGGTTCAAAAAAGCTCTTGCCTCTCTGCTTTATCAATTGGAGCCGCTTGTGCCATCGAAGAGTCTGGTTCTTACTGAGCCATATAGCTGGTTAAATCTTGCAGGAGATTACACCCGGTGGTTTGAGCAGCTTTGTGCTGTTCGTCCGGGCCTGGCCAACAAATTACCGTAAGCTGTTTTTCGGCATTTTATCGCGGAAATGGACAAGATGAATTTTTTACGATAAATATGCCGACATGTTTACTGTTAAAAAATCGCTTAACCCGCTCTTGTTTCCGATTCTTTTTTTTGGAGCGGCCATTTTTATCGGCAGTGTTCTGCTCCTGGTTGATGGTGTATTTTCAGGGCATCGTGTTGGTGTAATTGATGCTTTCTTTACAGCAACATCAGCGACCTGTGTTACCGGATTGGCTGTTGTGGATACAGGGTCATCGTTTTCCCGTTTTGGCCAGGGCGTTATATTATTTCTTATCCAGATTGGTGGACTCGGTGTGATGACACTTGCCTCACTGGGGCTTTATCTGGTTCGGCAACGGGTCTCTCTGACCGACAGACTGGCCGTGGGCCAGAACCTGCTCCATGATCCAGGATTCAGTCTGGGCAGATTTTTGATTGCCATAGTTTTTCTGGCTCTTTTTGTGGAGGCCCTTGGCGCCCGACTGCTGTATACACTTCTTCCTGCTGAAATATCTCCTTTTTCAGCATTGTTTCATTCTGTTTCAGCCTTTTGTAATGCTGGTTTTTCTCTGAACAGTGACAGTCTCCTACCATGGCAGAATCGTTGGGACGTCCTGACTGTTTTTATGGTACTTATCATTGTTGGCGGACTGGGATTCTCTGTGCTTGTCGAAATCCTGCAATGGCTAGCTTCAAGGATGCCATGGAAAAACAGAAGAAAGCGGATACGTTTGTCCTGGTATTCAAGGGTTGTTCTTTCCACATCTGTATGGCTTGTCTTTGGAGGCGCCGTTATTCTGTATTTTACAGAATATGTCTTTTTTTCGCGTGGTGTTTCTTTGAACACTGCTGTTCTTGGCAGCCTTTTCCAATCAGTAACCTGCAGAACGGCTGGATTTAACACTGTTGAAATAAGCCAGATGACCAACGTTTCACTCCTTTTTATGATGGTTTTGATGCTGGTGGGCGGTGCTCCCGGTTCAACTGCCGGGGGGGTCAAGGTGACCACATTCCGGGTAATGTTATCCTTTTACCGAGCGCATCTTCTAGGGCGTAAGCAGGCGGTTATTGGTCATATTGCGGCATCAAAAGATACTGTTGATCGAGCTCTTTCTTTGACTCTTTACAGCTTTTTACTGGTCGTTGCTGCGGTCTTTTTACTGCATATTACCGAGGGAGGCAGTATCCCCCATGCAGGAAGCCGGGGATTTCTGCTTGAGATAGCTTTTGAAGTAACCTCTGCCCTTGGGACTGCCGGCCTGACAACTGGATTGACAGCCGGGCTGAGTGGAGCAGGTAAGTTTGTTATCATGGTTTTGATGTTTATTGGTCGGCTGGGCCCCTTGATATTTCTTGCTCTGGTTCAAGAATATAAAAAGGAAGAGTTGATAGCCCGACCTGAAGGTAATCTACTTATTGGGTAACTGTTCAACTGCACCCCATAGTGCGGCGATCAGGCCGCCTCACATAGAGGGGCTATAGTTTGTTGACCTGCCACCTCAGGTAAGCCGCGACTCCGCTATGGAGTACATCTGAACAGTTACAGGCCACAGGTTATGCCAACATTGTGCTGATACCTGAATAGTTACCTTATTGGCTGAGGCTGTTTACGCAAGACTCTCATTTTTTGTTGGTCACCAGGGAAAATAAACAGGACAAGGTATTAATATGAAACAGGAAATTGCCGTTATAGGCCTTGGAAAATTTGGTTTTTATTTTGCCAAAACATTGGCTGAACTAGGGTTTCCAGTGATAGGTATAGACAGTCGTCAGGCAAGAGTGCAACTTGCCAAAGACAGCCTGACAAAAGTTTACCGGGCAGATGCCAATACGGTTGAAGCGCTTGAGCAGCTTGGCCTTCGGGGTATTTCATATGTGCTTGTCAGTGTGGGCAATTCTATTGCGGCTTCGTCGATGATCAGCATGTACTTGAAAGAGCTTGATGTTGAACAGGTCTGGGTTAAGGCTGTCAGCCCTGAGCATCAGCGGTTGTTGTACAAACTGGGTGTTGATACTGTTATAATTCCGGAACAACTCGCTGCTGTCCAGCTGGCTTCAAAAGTTGCTATTCCAGGTTTTCTTCAATACGCTGCTTTTGATCCTGAACTTTGTTTTCAGGAGCTTGTTGTTGATAAATGGGCAGGCAAAGATTTGCGTCAGTTGAATCTTCCTCATAAAAAAAATGTTATGGTCATCTCTATTCGCCGAAAAGACGATGACCAGGGAAGTGTTATTCCCAATGCAGAGTATATTCTGCAAAAAGGGGACAAACTTGTCGTCATGCGAAAAACAAATGATAATAAGGAGATTGAAGCCTGATAATTGGTTTTGAGGAAGAGTGCTTATGAAGAATAATATTATTTTGATCGGTTTTATGGGGGTGGGCAAGGGGAGAACTGCCAGAGAACTTGCTGACCGGACAGGCAGGTTTGCTGTTGATACCGACGATTTGATCGAATCAATGGCGAAAATGAAAATTCGTCGTATCTTTGCAGAACACGGAGAACCGCATTTCCGGCAGCTTGAGCAGCAGACAGCAGACTGGCTCGAGTATCATGTTACAGGAACTGTGGTCTCTACCGGGGGCGGTTTTTTCCAGGTAAAAAATATTAACAGGCTTGGCAGAGTGGTCTATCTTCATTCATCTGTCGAGGCAATACTTTCCTCCATGCAGGCTCATCCCCGGGCAAAGAAAAAACTAAAAAAACGGCCTCTACTGAAAAGCTTAAAAGATGCCCGAAAACTTTTCGCCGCCCGCCTTCCACTCTATAGACAGGCCGCAGACGTTGAAGTTTCAGTCGAAGATCGGGAAATAGCAGATGTTGTTGCTTCCATTAAAGATATAATACGATAATAATTTACCCTGATTCCGGAGTAATATGAGCGATACAGGAAAAATAACCATGGGTGAGGATCCGGATCGGGATGCCTGGCTGACCAATTTTTATACAGAGAATCATCTCGCTTATGAGGCTTTTCCTGATTATGTGGCCTCACCTGAACAGTTGAATTTTATAGTTCATCTTGACGGAGAAAAATTCTATTATCCATGTTCGGATAAACTCTTTAATGCAATTATAGAAAAACGCGCAGATACGCAGTTGACATCTGCCTATATGGAGGCCTGGAAAAGGGTTGAACAACTGGTGAAAGATGTTGTTCATGATGAGTTTCGCCAGCAATACCTTCTCAGTCTGCTCTCTATCAAGTTTCAGCACGAAGCATCCTCCAAAGTCTTGCTGCCATCCAGACTTGATAAACGTCTTCTTACAATTTTTACCCATATCAGCGAAATAGCCAGGCCTCTGGCAAAAGTAAAAGAACAGACCAACAGGCGGGCCGCTGCGTTTCTTGAGCGTTCGGATTTTCAAAAAGCCTTCAACTCATTACAAGGGCTGGAGATTAATACCGAGACGACTCTTGATGATATTGATCTACAGCAGCATATTTTACGACTCCGCAGGTTACTCATCCTCTCAACTGTTGAGGAGATTTGGCAGAATGACTCACCTCCAGCCATGGAGGAGTTGGAAGAGTTGATGAATGTGCCTATTCAGAGCGAGGGGTGGCTATGGCTTTGTGACTGGCTCCGAGATGTTATTTCGGGTAAGCGCAGACCTTATATACTCTGGATTGGCGGCAGGAGCGGAGAAATTGTTTTTGATCTGGCCATCATAAGGATACTCCAGAAAATGGGGATTAAAGTGATGTTGTCTGTCAAACAGGGGTTTTTCTATCACAGGATAAATTTTGTTGATTTACTGGAAGACCCTATTTTGCATGAACTTCTCAATGGATCCGAGTTTATAACGGAAACAGCAATTTCAAAGAATGCTTTACTTAAGCGATTGCATACAAATAACCGGATGCTGGTCATGGCTGATGGAACAAGGGAACAGTTTAATCCGTTGTTGACCTCAATCACTTTTGCCCGGGCATTTAAGGAGGCAGGGCTGGTTGTCAGCCGTTGTCCGGGCAACCGGGAGTGCATTAATAACCGATTTTTGTTTACCCGTGATCTGGTTTCGGTTGTCCGGGAGGATAGGGGGGAAGTCGACATAAATCGTAAGCCGCATCATCCGTCAGCAATTCGTTTTTCTGATTCAGCGCTTGAGCATAAAGCGGCAGAGCTTATTGAAAAAGTACAAAAGGAAAGAAGCCAGGGCAAAACCATTATGTTTTATTCAGCTATTGTTGGTTCTATTCCCGGTCAGCTTGCCCTGGCAAAAAAAATACTCAACATTTTTGTTGAGTATTTACGAACGAACATGCACGATGTCTTTATAATTAATCCTGGAGAACATTTTGAAGAAGGAATGGATGCTGATGATATTATGTATATGTGGGAAATCTTTCAGCGTTCAGGAGTGATCGATATTTGGCGTTTTCAATCAGTTTCCGATATAGAAAAATCTTTTGAACTTATGGGCATGAAAGTCCCCCCCGAATGGACCGGAAAGGATGCGACCTATTCTACAGGGTGTACCAAAGAAATGGAAATTGCCCGGAGCATTCAAAAAGAATATCCCGAAATGCAGCTTATAGGACCTTCCTGGGAAAAATTTCAACGTCGAAGGGAATATGGCGTTGGTAAACTCTATGACCGTGCTCTGGCTGATGAGCGTTGATCACGCTGCTTTCTACCACAATTTTTTTTTTAAGGCTGAATCTGTAATGTCGCATAGTAAACTATTAAGCCAGGGCGCATTGTTGAAGATTGAGCTGTCGAACTCTATCTGGTAAAGGAAAATCGACGTAATCAAGTCTCTGTTTTTTCCTCATAATTAGGATAGGAGCATGGAATATTTCTGTAGCTGATAAATTCAAGTGTTGTACCAAGAGACTTTATATAATCAGGCGTTAAGGGAATTTTCCCTTTACCTCCAGGGGCGTCGAGCGCATAGGTCGGTACGGCCATACCGGAGACATTGCCAATTAATCCTTTCATGATTTCAAGCCCGGTGTTGATTCGTGTCCGGAAATGACTGGTACCTCTGGTCAAGTCTGCCTGAAAAAGATAGTAGGGCTTGACCCGGATTGTTAAGAGTTTGCACATCAATTCCTGAATAATTTCCGGTGAATCATTCACCCCCCGCAGCAGAACGGTCTGACACCCCAGTGGAATTCCCGCCTCGGCAAGCATTGTGCATGCCTGTGCCGATTCTTTTGTAATTTCAGCAGGATGGTTAAAGTGCGTGTTGATATAGAGGGGGTGGTACTTTTTCAGCATTTGGCAAAGATCATCTGTTATCCGCATGGGCAGGGTACAGGGAACTCTGGTTCCTATCCTGATGACCTCAATTGAAGATATTTTTTTTAAGCGTTGCAGAATACTCTCCAGCCGCTGGTCGCTGAGTAGTAGCGGGTCTCCTCCGGAAATCAAAACTTCCCGTATTGCCGGAGTGGCCTCTATATAATCCAGACCTGCCGCAATGGTCTTTTCATTTATAACCATCTCCGGTTTTCCTACTTTTCGTTTACGGGTACAAAAACGACAATACATCGCACATTCATTGCACACCAAAAATAACGCCCGATCAGGATACTTATGGACGAGATTAGCCACCGGGCTTAAATTTTCCTCTCCCAGGGGATCTGCCATTCCTGATGGATCAGACAGCTCCCGTAAATCCGGAACCGCTTGATTATACAAGGGCTTCCCGATTTTCTTTATGAGCTTCAGGTAGTAAGGGGTAATGCGAAAAGGGTAGTGTGCGGCCACCAGCTCAACAGTCTGTTTGTTACAGCTGAGTTCGCGGCATAGATCTTGACTTGTCGTGACGCTGTTTTTTAGTTGATTTTTCCAGCTTGTCATTGCGCACCCTGAAGGTTGGTGATACAAGGGAGATGTCAGTGAACCAGATAATCTGGTTTGTATAATCGTCATTCCACGGTGCCGTCAAGGTGAACGGTGACAAGGAGATCACAATGTCTGAAAATTCCGCAATGTTCAAGTACGACGAATATGGCAATACCCGTGAAATATATGTGTATACCAGCGGCTCTGGCCTGCACGGTAACGCGTTTATTAACAAGGGAACAGCATTTACCTGGGATGAGCGTGTGCGGCTTGGCCTTGTCTCCATGTTGCCACCTGCTGTCCGGACTCTTGAGGAACAGGTAACAAACAGTAAGTACAAAGTATTACATAAAGAATCAGACATAGAACGGTTTGTTTATATTCGTTCCCTCTTTGACCGCAATGTTACGTTAGCCCATGCCTTAATAAAAAATGACATTGCTAAAAACATGTCCATTATCTATACGCCAACCGTGGGCCTTGCCTGTCAGAATTTTTCTTCCATGTTCCGGTCTGCCAATGGACTTCACTTCTATCCCGGCAATATTGACCATGCAGAAGACGTTCTCAGGCGGTTTCAGACCAGGGATATTCGTGTTGCGGTTGTTACGGATAATCAGGGAATTCTTGGCATCGGTGATCAAGGGGCCGGAGGGATTGCTATTTGTGTTGGGAAATTAATGCTTTACACCCAGGGTGCTGGCATCGCTCCCTGGCATTGCTTGCCTATCTCGCTGGATGTCGGCACAAATAATGAAAAACTGTTGGCAGATGATGAGTATCTTGGCTGGCGTCACAAGCGTATTACCGGAGATCAATATATTGATTTTATCCAGCGTTTTGCCCGGGCTTTCCGTAATGTCTTTCCTAATGCCCTATGTCAGTGGGAAGATTTCTCTAAACAGAATGCCTTTGCCATCAGGGATGCTTATCTCAAAGATCTGATTTCATTTAATGATGACATTCAGGGCACAGGGGCCGTTGCTCTTGCTGGTATTTTGACGGCCATGAAAATTAAGCAGAAAAAACTGGCAGATCAGGTGTTTCTGATTCACGGTGCCGGGGCTGGTGGTGTCGGTATTGCCGAACAGATAAAAACAGCGCTTGTTGAAGAGGGAATGAGCGTTGACGAGGCCCGGTCGCGAATCTATGCCCTTGATTCCCGCGGACTCATCACAACAGATCGTGATCTGCTCCCTTATAAAGAAAAATTTGCTAAAGATCCTGACACACTGGAGTGGCTTAAGGACGAAAACGATCTGCAACTTGAACAGGTTGTCAAAAAAGCTGGAGTCACAGTGCTTATTGGTACATCAGGTCAGGCTGGCTGCTTTACAAAAGAAGTAGTTCAGGCTGTACTGGAACACACCAGTCGCCCTGTCATTATGCCCTTATCCAATCCAACTGATCATGCAGAGGCCGTACCGGCTGACTTGTACAGCTGGACAAATGGACAGGCACTCGTTGGGACGGGATCACCTTTTCCTGATGTCTTGTACGAAGGGGCCTCATATCGTATCGGCCAGGCAAATAATGTCTTTGTTTTTCCCGGGTTGGGGCAGGGAACGCTGGCTTCAGGTGCTCGCCAGGTCCTGCCGGAATTCTTCACCGCTGCTGCCAAGGCGGTTTCACAATGTGTTTCCAAAGAGGCAATGGCCCGTGGCACTCTGCTACCGCCTGTGACCGAGCTTGCAAATGTCAGCTTGAAAGTGGCTCAGGCCGTGGGTGAGTCTGCAATTGCAAACGGGGTCAGCAGAAATTGTGCTTTTTCCCAGTTTCAGCACCAGAATGATCCGGCCAGATTAAAAGAACTGATTCGGAAAATGCGTTGGGAGCCGGACTATCTACCGCTTGTCGCGATGTAATTATTTTTTGCCGGGGAAGAGTGATAAATAGGTCGATAAAGTTGTTCAGAACTGGTTTTTTTACTTCTAACTTGTTATATAAAGCATTGCTCGCTGTTTTCCGTTACCCGGTACAGTGTGCCGCTAACGGGTAATTATTAAATGAAATGGAGGAAGTATGTTTCGTAAAGTGTGTCTCTCGTTTGCAGCTGTAGCTCTGTCTGCTGCATTGATGGCGGCGCCGGCCTTTTCAAAGCCGGTTATCATTAAATTTTCCCATGTTGTTGCCGAAAACACCCCAAAAGGTCAGATGGCCAATAAGTTTCGTGACCTCGTTAACGAGCGTCTTAAGGGGAAGGTAGAAGTAGAGGTGTACCCGAATTCCCAGCTTTTTGGAGATAACAAGGTTCTGGAAGCCATGCTGCTTGGTGATGTGCAGATGGCTGCTCCTGCCCTGTCCAAATTCAGCCGCTACACAAAAAAGCTGCAGCTTTTTGATCTTCCGTTTCTGTTTAAAGATATTGCCAGTGTTGATCGTTTTCAGCAAAGTGACGCGGGTAAGGGGTTGCTTAACTCCATCAGCAAAAAAGGTCTGATTGGTCTTGGCTACCTGCACAATGGTTTGAAACAGCTCTCTTCCAGCAAACCTCTCAGGGTGCCTGCCGACGCCAAGGGACTCAAATTTCGTATCATGTCTTCAGATGTCCTTGCAGCCCAGTTCAAAGCAGTAAAAGCTACCCCGCTGAAAAAACCCTTTTCAGAAGTTTTTACCCTGCTCCAGACCAAGGCCATTGATGGTCAGGAGAATACCTGGTCAAATATTTACTCTAAGAAATTTTTTGAAGTTCAGCCCTACATTACAGAATCAAATCATGGCCTTCTTGATTATATGGTCGTAACTTCGGCTGAGTTCTGGCAGGGTTTGCCTGAGGACGTTCGCGCTGAAGTGAAAAAGGCCATGGAAGAGGCGATTGCTTTTGGTAATAAAGTAGCCCTTGAAAAATCACTTGATGATAAACAGAAAATCATTGATTCAAAACGTTCTGAAATCATCACCCTTACTCCGGAGCAGCGTGCTCAATGGGTTGAGGTTATGAAGCCTGTCTGGAAAGAGTTTGAGGCGCAGGTCGGCAAAGATATGATTGATGCCGCTTATGGTTCCAACAAATAAAAGACGCATCATTACCGGGAACTGATAATCGGGGCTGATCCTTCACAGGGCCGGCCCCTTTTTTATTGTCTCTCTTTGCTTTTGTACCCGTTACCAGGGTGAACAACTTTTGATACTCCACCCACCTGGGTGGGGCTGTTTATTAGATGAGGACATTTTATGCTGTTACGTATCCTTAACCGTACCGAAGAGGCTGTTATTTGCCTTCTACTGGTGATGACAACGTTGCTTGTCTTTGTTGATGTCATTATGCGTTTTGGTTTTAATACCGGATTTATGTGGACGCAGGAGTTGACCCTGCACATGTCTGCCTGGTTTGTGCTTTTTGGTGCCTCGTACGGAATTAAGGCCGGATCGCATATTGGTGTTGATGCCTTTGTGAAACTTTTCCCCCGCAATGCCAGACGTCTTCTTACAGCCATAGGCTGTCTCCTTGGCCTGGCTTACTGCGGTTTGGTACTCTACGGCAGTTGGATTTACCTTGCCAAGGTGAAGAAGATTGGTATTGAGCTTGAAGATCTGCCCATACCTGCCTGGCTGGCCCATGGCATGCTCATTGTCGGGTTCACCTTTTTGACACTGCGCATTATGTTCCTTTTGTATGATGTCATCACAGGAAAAATCGATGGTTTTCGTCATGCCGATGAGGCAAAGGACAGTATGGAAATTGTTGAAGAGCTGAAAAAGGAGGGCCTTGAATTATGACAACTGCCGCTCTTTTTACACTGCTTTTTGTCTGTATGTTGCTTGGTATGCCCATTGCCCTGGCCCTTGGCCTGTCGAGCATTTCTACAATTCTTTTCTTCTCAAATGATTCTCTGGCCTCTATTGCCTTAAAACTCTTTGAATCATTATCAGAGCATTACACGCTGCTGGCCATCCCGTTTTTTATTCTCTCCTCAGCCTTTTTGTCCACAGGTGGTGTGGCTAAACGTATTATTCGTTTTGCCCTGAGCCTGGTCGGGCATATCCGGGGTGGTATTGCCATGGCTTCTGTCATGGCCTGTATGATTTTCGCAGCTGTTTCAGGTTCTTCTCCTGCAACAGTTGCTGCCATTGGCAGTATCGTCATCGTTGGTATGGTCAAGGCCGGGTACCCGGAGAGTTTTGCCGCAGGTGTTATTACCAATGCCGGAACGCTGGGTATCTTGATACCACCCTCCATTGTTATGCTTGTCTATGCAGCGGCAACCGAAGTTTCGGCTGCCCGCATGTTTATGGCCGGTTTTATTCCCGGACTCCTCATGGGCTTTTTGTTGATGGTGGCTATTTATATTACGGCCAGGGTGAAAAACATCCCGGCCCAGCCATGGGCAGGATTTAGTGAAATTACGTCATCAGGTGCTGCGGCATTTGGCGGTTTGATGCTTATATTTATTGTTCTTGGTTCTATCTACGGGGGCATTGCAAGCCCCACGGAGGCTGCTGCTGTTTCTGCGGTTTATGCCTTTGCCGTGGCTGTGTTCGGTTATCGCGATATTGGACCGATGAAACATGTGCCCTGGAAAAAAGAGGGAGAAAGTAACGGTGCTGCTGCCATACGAAACATTGGTCAGGTACTTGTTGCCGTTCCCAAATGCGTTACAGACAAGGATGTAAATAAGGTAGTACTTGATGCCTCAAAAGTAAGCATCATGCTGCTCTTTATTATCGCCAATGCCATGCTCTTTGCCCATGTACTGACCACAGAACGCATTCCTCATCATCTGGCCGAGTTGATTGTCGGCTGGGGACTTCCTCCCTGGGGCTTTCTGGTTGTGGTCAATCTTCTGCTGCTTGCTGCTGGTAACTTTATGGAACCTTCAGCAATCTTACTGATCATGGCACCGATTCTTTTTCCAATTGCCATGAAACTGGGCATCGATCCGATTCATCTTGGTATCATCATGGTCGTGAACATGGAAATCGGGATGTTAACACCGCCGGTTGGTCTTAATCTGTTTGTAACAGCAGGTATAACAGGGCACAGCATTGGCTGGGTCATCAAGGCTGCGCTTCCCTGGCTCATGCTTTTACTGCTGTTTTTGATTATTATCACCTACGTTCCCCAGGTCTCTTTGTTTCTGCCGGAATTTCTCGATAAATTGCACGGCTATTAGTTTGTATAACAGGCAGGCTTTGCGGCGGACAGAAGATTATATAGTCCTTTTGTCTGCCTGCGAATCAGGACAAATATAATCTGGAGACAAAAATGAGCAACTTGCCCCAAATCAATACCATCCTCTATGTTACAGATCTGGGAAAACACACCCGGCCTGTGTTTCGGCACGCCCTGCGTCAGGCACAGTTTGATGGCGCAGACCTTCTTATGCTGCATGTATTGGAGCCGCTCAGTACAACGAGCAGGGCCGTGATTGATGTCTATTTACAAGATAGAGATCTTGAGCGTTTGCAGGAAGCCGGTATGAAAGAAGTGGTCGTCAAGATGAAGAACCGGCTGAAAAAGTTTTGTCAGGAAGAACAGGGGAATTGTCAGTTGGGAAAATTCCCGGTACAAGAAGTTCTTGTAACCATTGGCCAACCGAGCGAGGAGATCATCCGCATGGCCAAAAAACACAATGCCGATCTGATTGTCATGGGAAAGAGTAACCATTCGCTGTTTGGCAGCAATGTCATGGGCTCAACAGCCCGGCGGGTAACCAGGCATTGTCCTATTCCAGTTCTTATCGTGCCAAACGATTAGGCGATATTTTTTTACCCGGAAGATCATGTCTTCCGGGTTTTTTCTCTTTTTTATCCCAGAGCAACATCCAGAGTCATCATCAGGGCAAAGCCGAGCATCAGGCCAATGGTTGCCACATCAGAATGCTTTTCAGCCTGGGATTCCGGGATCAGCTCTTCTGCGACAACATAGATCATTGCTCCGGCAGCAAAGGACAAGGCATAGGGAAGAATCGGTTGCATCTTTATTACAGCAAACGCGCCTATTATCCCGGCAACTGGTTCGACAAAACCGGAGAGTTGGCCGTACCAGAAACTTTTAAGACGAGACATACCTTCCCGCCGAAGCGGTATCGAAACGGCCGCGCCTTCAGGGAAGTTTTGCAGACCAATGCCAAGAGCCAAGGCAACAGCTGCGCCAAGATTTGCAGAAGAACTACCAGAGGCCGCCGCTCCAAAGGCGACTCCCACAGCCATCCCTTCCGGGATATTATGCAGCGTTATCGCCAGCACCAGAAGAATGCTTCTTTGCCAGCCGGTTTTAATCCCTTCAGCCTCTTCAACTGGAAACCCCGGGTGAAGATGAGGTAAAACTTTATCAACGCTCCATAAAAACGCTCCTCCGGAAAGAAAACCAATCATGGGGGGGAGCCAGGCAATGCCTCCCCGTTCTTCAACCATTGCTATTGCTGGAGCAAGCAATGACCAGTAACTGGCTGCTATCATTACTCCGGCAGCAGACCCAAGCATGGCATCCATAGATTTCCTGCTGATGGTCTTAAAAAAGAACACCAGTGCCGCTCCGAGTGCAGTGACAAACCAGGTAAACAGTGTTGCAAAAAGAGCCTGCTCAACTGGAGAATACGATTGAAGCCATTGTGTCATGATGCGTGTCCGGTAGAGGTTTGTCTGGTATAATGAAATTATATACTAACTTTCTTGGAGAGAATATGAAAATTATCAACAGGCCAGATCATTTTTGTTTATTTTTGATTTGTAGGTATAACACATCTTTTGATGTCCGGTCAGTTTGCGGCAGGGCCGATTATGGTGTTGCTTCCTTTTGTTGTTGATTTACTCAGTGAGGAAAATGGCTATTTATGGAACAGCGACTTGTAGAAATTGTTCTGCCGGAAGGTAAAGGAGATGACATTTCTGAGTTGCTTCACGACCAGCACCTTGCCGGTTACTGGCGGGATGCTGTTGGAGTGAACCAGGCACGGGTACGAATTCTTCTTTCCTCTGTCGATGTTGAACCGGTTCTTGATATTTTGGAGCCGTATCTGGAAAAACTACCGGATTCAAATGCGATGCTCTTCATTGTCGAGGCCTCCATCCCCCGAGTTGCTCCGGACGAAGCCCCCCAAGATAGTGAACCTGAAAAGAACAGTGGAAAAGTAAAAAGAATAAGCCGTCAGGAACTTTATGATGATGTTTCGGCAAATGTCGAGGTGTCTTCAACTTATCTGACTATGGTTATTCTTTCGGCAATCATCGCCTCTATTGGGCTTATTCGAAATGACATGGCCATTATAATTGGGGCCATGGTCCTGGCCCCTTTGCTCAGGCCCAATGTGGCCCTTGCACTTGCCAGTACACTTGGTGATAAAGAACTGGCCTTCAAGGCGTTACGTGCCGCTGCAGCCGGTCTTGTGCTTGCTCTGGCAATTGGTGCGATTATCGGTTTTATCTATACTGTTGATCCGGGAATATCCGCAATAAAGGCCAGAACACAGTTTGCTCTCAGTGATATTGTTCTGGCTCTGGCTTCTGGAGCAGCTGGTGTACTGGCCTTTACAAGTGGTGGCCAGCTTTCTCTGATCGGAGTAATGGTTGCGGTGGCTCTCATGCCGCCTCTTGTTACCGCAGGACTATTGTTTGGCAGTCATCTGCCAATAGTGGCTTTCAAGGCTTTAGAACTTGCCTGTGCCAATGTAATTTGCGTTAATTTGGCAGGTATTGTCACTTTCAGCCTCCAGGGAGTTCGACCTGCGACTTGGTGGAAAAAATCAAAGGCGGGCAAAGCCCAGCAACGGGCATTGTTTATCTGGCTGTTTCTCCTTTTTGTTCTTTTTCTGCTTGTTTATGGCGGCGGGGGACTAACACTTTGATAAGCGGGGGGGGAACATTATGCTGATCATTAGGACCATCCGGCAACGGAAAAAGAGAACAATGAAAAAAACTGCCGAATGGTCCTAATGTGGAAAATTATTCGTCTGCAGCCAGGGTGGCCCTTAGGTATTCTCTGTTTAACCGGGCAATATTTCTGATGGAAATTGATTTTGGACAGACATTTTCACATTCCCGTTCATTGCCACAGTTGCCAAATCCTTCCTGATCCATGGCTGTAACCATGGCCTGGGCCCGTCTTTTACGTTCGGGCTGTCCCTGGGGGAGCAGGGCGAGCTGGGAGATTTTTGCAGAGACAAAGAGCATGGCTGCCGCATTGGGACAGGCTGCCACACAGGCACCGCACCCGATACAGGCCGCAGCATCCATGGATTGTTCGGCAAGATGCTGGGCCACGGACAGGTTGTTGGCATCCTGAGCTGATCCGGCGTTGACAGAGACAAAACCGCCAGCCTGAATAATGCGGTCAAAGGCAGACCTGTCAACCACAAGATCTTTGATCAGAGGAAAAGCAGTTGCCCTGAAA
>JALXCX010000330.1 GCA_026990725.1 Desulfobulbaceae bacterium | reverse complement strand
AGGTCCAATGAGCCATACTCCGGTGGGAAAGGTCGGCAGGGAGTAATCGACAATTTTCTGGCGCCAAGGCAGTATTGTCAGACCATTGGCAATTAGATCTCCTTTAATTTCTTCGGTAGCCTCTTTAGAATATTCATTGCCGGCTTCTTTATGTTGTTGACCGGTAAGATCTGTGAAGATTGTCCCCCAGTCTGCGGCCACGAATTTATACTTTACGCCAAGATGTTTGGCAAACAACTGCATCATCTCAACATCGAGCCCGGTGGGCCCCTTGGGGCTGTTTATAACAAAGTGTGCGTAGTTGATGCCAAGGTGCCTGAGGGTGCCACGTTGTTTTATTTGCTGTAAATCATCAGCCAGGCTTTGCGGAGGGAAGAGAGTAAACAGCAGGAGGAGCACCAGTGAAAAGAGTTCAAAGTGTTTTTTTTTCCTGGAGTAGGATGTGGTAATCATCTGTGTTCTATGTAAAAGTTTCGGTTATAATGTTCTACGGTGCTGCGCCAGCAATTCTGTGATTTTGTCAAGGTAAAGATGAAGCCCGATAACCGGCTTAAAAAGAATTGATTGTCTGGTAATTCCCTGATCTTTCAGCTCTTGCGGAATTGTGTAGTCAATTGACCCGGTATGGATAATAAATTTACATTCAGGAGAATCCTGTAGGGCCTGCAAAATAAACTGGTTCCCATTCATGCCGGGCAGGCGCATGTCTACCATGCAAATGTCTGGATTGTGGGATCTCATCAATACAAGACCTTCTTCTCCTGAAGAGGCGACGACAGTATTCAGGTCGGCTTCATCTTCAAGGAAATCCTGGATAAGCTCAGGCAGGATTTTTTCGTCATCAACAATGAGGAGTGTAGGTGGCATGGGCTTTCCTGGGTAATTGTTGATAATAGTGGCTTAATCTACGATTTGCATCTTTGGTAAAACTTATTTTTTTTCAATGCAGGAATGTAAAGCTCTACAATACCAGTCAGCAGATTTTGACAATGGTCACTGGTAAGTCAATAGAATACTATTGTTAATTATATTTTATGTCATAAAGCGAAAAAAGCAAAGTTACAAAGAGGAATTTACTTTTTATTTATTTTTTTTGTTCGTATGGCTGGTAAATTGATACAATTTTCTGCCGCAAGCGATAAAAAGAGTTAAAATACAGTGGGTCCTTAAGATAGCTGAGCGTAAACGTATTTATTAAATGCGCTTGGCGTGAAAAATGCCAAATATATGTTGTCTTTTTAAGAGAGTGTTCTGTTGAATAAACAATGTCGCGTTGCAGGGTTTACCCTGTTGGAAATAATGCTTGCCATGCTCATTCTGGGCATCGTTGTGTCCATGGTTTCTTTCTCGCTATCTGGCTCTATCCGGGCTATTGAAGGAACCATGGATCAGGGCGAAATTTATTACCGTGCCCAGGTGGCTCTAGACCGTATCACAGAGGATCTGGCTTCTGCTGTTTTACCGGAAGGGATCGAGTTTGTGGGCGGTGGAACAGAGGGGGGGGGGGGCATTACTGAGCTTTCTTTTGCCTCTTTTGCCCATATAGTTTTTGACGCGGATAATGGCCATCCAGGAATGGCGGTTATTGGTTACTCGGTCAAGGCTGATAAAGATGATGCCCGTCAGTTGTTTCTTCTCCGCTCGGATGTGTTGTATCGTCCTTCTGAGGATGCGACTCCCCAGAAGATAGGGGAGGGGGCTGCCGGGTTTCTGCTCTGTGACCGGTTACGTTCAGTGAAGTTTTCTTTCCTTGATCAGAATGGTGATGAAGTTGAAAACTGGAACACCAAGGTTGAGGATGGGGACGATGCCAGCAAACGTCGCTTACCGGCGGCTGTAACCTGTAGCCTGGAGTTTTGGCTCACCCCGGAAGATGATACATCAATAACTTTTGAAACAACAGTCGTTCTGCCTGTTGGTATGATTCAGGCTGAAAGCGAGATGGGGAAGGGCAATGCTTCGTGACCACAGAGGGATGGCTCTGGTGCTGACGTTGTTGGCTGTCAGTTTTCTTGTTGCAGTCACGGTGCAGTTAAGTACCTCTGTGAACTGGCAGCTTAAGGCTGCCTCCAATCAAAGAAAAACCGTCCAGCTTGATGCCCTGCTGCTCTCGGGCTTAAGCCTTGCCCGAGCTGCTTTGTTCTCAGATCAACTGGAAAACAATTATGATACGGTTTTTGACGATTGGAGCAAGCTCAAACCGAACACGCTGGCATCGCTTGTGGGGGATGGTTCGCTGAATATAAGAATTACGGATCTGTCAGGTAGGCTGCAGGTCAATGCTCTGGTTTTGTCTAAAGCGGAAAAGAAAAGAAGGGCACAAGGCAAGAAGAGTTCCCCAAAAAAACGTAGAGGAAGAACGCCCAAAAAAGACCCGGAAAAAATACAGCGGCAGCTTTGGAAACGATTTTTACTCTCAGGAAAATTTACCCCTGAATCAAATGACGATGTCGCTGAGTTGCTTGATCCACTGGCTGACTGGCTGGATGAGAACGACAGTGAACGTGATAAGGGTGCCGAGCAGGGGTATTATCGTGGTAAGAATCCTTCCTATGATGCTGCCAATGGGCCTCTTTTATTTATCGAAGAATTATTCTTAATTAAGGGCTGGACCAAAAAGCTTCTTTATGGGGATAAAGAACATGCTGGTATCATAAATTATTTGACGGTATTTGGGGAGGATGGCAGGATCAATATCAATACAGCCCCGGCCCTTATTCTCCAAGCCCTTGACAGCGATATGACCAAAGAATTTGCTGCGGACCTGATTGATTTTCGAAATGACGAGCAGAATAAAAAGCGGTTGAAAAATCCTAACTGGTATCGTCAGGTCAGCGGCTTTCCGGGTAATATAACTTTTGATAAAGATTTGATTACAACCTCAAGTAACGCCTTTAAGATTAAGATCTTTGCGGAACTGGATGGTTTGCGCCGCACCGGAACCGGAGTGATTTTGCGTCGTGAGAGTAAAGAACAGGTGTTGGTCTACTGGAGAGTCGAGTAATAAAAACTGTCATCATTTGTTAAATACTGGTACATTACTATAATGTGCTTTCTTTACAGGCACCGGCAATTCGTGTTTTTTAAGCGAGGATTGAGCAGCAGCCATGGCACAACTCACCATTGGGATAGACATAAGCGATGACCTCATAAGCGGGGTTGTCGTTTCCGGTAAAGGCCGGGACGTTCGTGTCGTAGATTGCGCGTCTGTTGCTTTTGTTGAGCAGAGCGAGGTTCCCGGTAAACTCTCCGGACTTCTTGAGCAGTTAGGCTGGCCGGGTGGACGCTGTATTTCGGGTATTTCTCTTTCACATTTCAGCCTGCGTAATCTGTTTCTCCCCTTTACAAGTGAAAAGAAAATTGAACAGATTCTTCCCTTTGAACTGGAAGAGCATCTTCTGGTTCCCGTCAGTGAACAGATTTTCGGAGCTGTCACAACAAGTCAAAATGAAGACGGTTCCCGGGTATTTGTCGCTGCCATAGAAAAACGTATCTTACAGGAACATCTTGATACACTGAAGAATGCCGGTTCAGAACCAGAAAAAATTTGTATGTCAAGTTATGTCCTGGCTGATTATTTATGTGCTACAGGTCATGAGGGGACAGACTTTCTCCTGCTGTATGGCGATATCAGCTCGATGACGCTGGCTGTCTGTCATCAGAAGAAAATAGTTTTCATGCGTCGTCTTTCGTATCCTGAAAAGGTTTTTACTGATGCGGTTTTTTCCTTTAATGGCAGGGAAATAAAAGTGTCGGATCAGGGGGCAGCAGATACGGCTGTTCATGATCTTTGCAGTATTATTCAGCGCAGCATAGAGCGTTTTGCCATGACTGTTGATATGGATGTAAAGCCTGCTCATATCATCCTTGGTGGCCCCATGCAGTTGGCCCGCGGATTCCAGGATCAGATTAAACGGGAACTTGGTCTCCCCTGTAAGGCCTGTAACCTCGGTCAGGCAGGGGCCGCAGTGATCGGTAAAAGTCTTGCCGAGCAATGGGTTCCGGCTCTGCACGACCGTCCCCTTTCTCTTGCGTTGCTGGGAGAGGGGAAAAAGCCGGCCTTTGATTTTCGCAAGGATGAGTTTGCCTTGCCTACCCGGCTGCTGGGTTCCAGGAAACAGGCGGTGTCTTTGGCTCTTGCGGCTGGAATGGTCTTGGCGGCCTGTCTGGGATATTTATTTTTTGATTATAAATCGCTGCAAAACAGGCATGGCCAGCTTGCCTCACAAATGAATCAGGTTTTCAAGGCGAGTTTCCCAGATGCTACCCGGATTGTCGATCCGTTGGCGCAGATGCGGAGTAAATTACAGGAGGTGCAGGCCCCGACGGTTTCAATGCCGCTGTATACGCAGGAACAACGAATATTGGCAATTCTTGCCGATGTTTCATCAAGGGTTCCGGATTCCCTTTCCATGCATGTCACGAGAATGGTGGTTGACGAGGATTCTATTAAAATTAAAGGAACGACTGATGCCTTTAATAATGTGAATAAAATCAAAAAATTACTTTCCAAGTCCTCGCGTTACGTTGAGGTGGCCATTGTCTCCGCAACAAAGTCCAAAGAAAAAAATGCTGTTCGGTTTGAAATCAGGTTGCAGCTTGAGGAGAACTCCTGATGGCGTTTTCACGTAAAGATCGCAGGGCGTTGGCGCTGGGAGCAGGGGCTGTGTTGCTTTTTGTTCTGGTAC
>JALXCX010000329.1 GCA_026990725.1 Desulfobulbaceae bacterium | reverse complement strand
GGTGAGAGTTGAACCTCGTCCTGGTCTTGGCCAAATGTTTCCAGAAAGAGTTTTTGTGCTGTTGTACCAGGGAATTTGTAGAGCGACAGGACCAGTCGCAGGTGGTTCTCTTGCGGATAATGTCTGTTCATCATGTCCGTCCAATTATCGCTGAGTTCTTTCAGTGTTTTCTTTTCATTCGCGGTGTCGCAAGATTCAGTGTTCAGGATGGCCGTCAGCAGATGTTTCGTCTTTTCTCTGAACGTTGAGTCCAGTTTTTCCGGCGTGTATTCTGCATCTGCAGGGAGGAGCAGATCGATCATTTTCTCTGGCTGTTTCTGCTGTTTTGCCTCATTATGCTCTAAAAGAAGATGAAAGGCATTGTGATTTGTTGTTAGAAAAAGTGAAAAAGAGTGTTGTTTATCCCCCAGCCCGAAGAGCCGACTCCATGCCTTTAAGCGCAGCTTCAGCTGTCTGTCAGTTTTTTCACCATGGGAGGAAAGTTTTCTGGTAAGAGAAAAAGGCTGCTCTTCCTCTTTTCGCAGTTCGTCAAGAAGCCCCTGCTCTCTGCTGCTTATCCGGGCAAGATTTTTCTGTAGAGCGTTCTGCTCGTTGTCAAAAGTTTCGCCTAAAGCCAAGACCAGCCGGGCTTGCCAGAGTACCATGATCCGTTGTTCGTCTTGCCTGTCTGCCAAGGCCTTCTGCTGAAAAAGGGTACTGATGATTGTGGTCTTGGATTCTGATTCACTGTGTCTTCCCAGTCCTGCCAGAGAAAGATTAGCCAGTTGTCCGGCATAATCATCCGGGCGGCTTCGCAGATCACGAACAAGGTGGAGAAAGCGCTCTTTATCATCTCCCAGCGGGGCTGGACAGTCAAAGGTAATGGCTTTGTCTGCTAACGCCTGCCGAAAAAATGGTGGGACATTCTCCTGGTCCGGTGTGTCATCTTCAACAGGTCTAAGGTAGACAACCTGGTCAAAAAACTGTAGAAGTGGAAACAGAATTCTTTCCTGTGGCATTGTGTCCGGGAAAACGCAAACGATATTTTTATTTTTTTTATTCTTTGTATTCATATGAAAACATTTCGAGAGAAATTTACTCTTATTTTAACAGCCTTGGCCTACTTGGTATTTCATATCAGAACCGGACCGACCACCGGCGCCATTATTGGCGGCACCATAGAGCAGCTATTGACAACAGCCCCATACTGTATCGGGTTTACTTTTGTTCTGGTAGCTATAATTCGTTATATACACGGTGGCCAGAGGCCGCCCTGGGATAGAATCGCCAGAATTTTTTTTACCATCGGCATTCTCTTTGCCTTTTATTTTGCCCTCTATGAGTATGGAGATCGTGCCTATCAGGAGCGAATGAAAAAAGAGGGAAAGCCACCAGCTACCGAATCAATGTTTTATCAGGATGATGGCCTGAAGGAGCCGTTGTATTGGGCATGAGGATTCCTCCTTTGCCTATGAGAGTACCGGGATTGGTTACTGAGTTGCATCCCGTCTGTGCCCCGTCCCCCAGAATTGCTCCGAACTTGCGCAGACCACTGTCGATGAGTTCCTGACTGGTCCGTATCCGGACGTTGTCGCCAAGAAATTTGAGGTTGGCAAATTTTGTCCCCGCACCCAGGTTGGCGTTATTGCCTAGAATTGAATCTCCAAGATAGGCAAAATGACCGGCTTTGGCATCATTTAAAAAAATGGAATGTTTCACCTCCGTGGTATGTCCAATCACGCATCGTTGACCGGCAAGGCAATATCCTCGAAGGTATGCGCCCTGCCGCACTTCGCACCGGTCGCCAAGGATTGTCGGCCCTTTAATGAGCGCACCGGCTTCAATCAATACACCCTGACCGAGCAGAATTTTGTTACCGTTGATGACAACGCCTGCCATGATGACAGAGGCACCCTGTAACGTCTCGCCGTTACGCCGTACCTCAAGCTTGCCCTTGGTGGCATCGCCATAGGTAATCTGGCAGTCATCAGCGTCCTGCAGATGGTTTTCATGCCAGATGAGTGGGCAGGGAAGAGGGGTGCCGTCGCGCAGGTGTTTATGGGCAAAAGACGGGTAATTCGTAGTTTTCATATATGCTTTCAGGTTTTTTAACCCATCCCATACATAGCTGGTACCGTCAAAGATTTTATTGTCTGGAAAATGTGATAAATCAAAGAAAGATGCAGCGTCAAGCATCGCTAACTCCTTAATAAACTAGATAGTTACAGAGTATGACCTTCCCGGGTGTATATGGAAATCCTTTGGTTTCGTGCCCGGAAATCTTCAGCAGAATAAACTGTTCGAGTGGTTCTGTCTTCTGTTTTTTTGCGGCAGTTTTTTCCCCCGTCTTGACTTCGTCTGATGTCGTGTTTACTTTTTGGCAATTACCTAAGATAATAATAGCCCATCGGGCTACTGAAACAGCGTTTATGCAGGATATGAATGCTGATAGAAGGAGGAAAACGTGGAATTTGACGATTCATTATCCACAAGTATGGACGATTTTGCCGAGAACACGCAGGATTTGGAGATTCCCGGCGAGCTTCCCATGATGGCGGTCAGGGATGTGGTGGTTTTTAATTATATGATCATTCCCCTTTTTGTGGGCAGGCCAGGTTCAATTTCAGCAGTGAATGAAGCCATGAGTGGCGATAAACTCCTCATGCTGGTCACCCAGAAAGATGCGACCAGGGATAACCCGGCCCCTGAAGATGTATATCAGGTGGGCATGGTTTCCATGATCATGCGAACTTTGAAATTACCGGATGGACGCCTGAAAGTCTTGGTGCAGGCCTTATCTAAAGCCCAGATTAAATCATATAAGCAAAAGGATCCTCATTTTCGGGTGGAAATTGAACTGCTTCAGGAGGAGGAAACTGATAAAATTTCTGTAGAAACAGAGGCGATGATGCGGACTGTCCGTGAACAGACCGAAAAAATCATGTCGTTGCGGGGAATTCTTTCCTCTGATCTCATGATGATCATCAATAATATAGAAGAGCCGGGCAGACTTGCTGATCTTGTTGGTTCTAACTTGCGTCTTAAGGTTTCTGAATCACAGAAAATACTTGAAACAGTCGATACCGTAAAAAGGCTGCGTCTTGTTGCGGATTTACTGAATAAGGAAATGGAAGTCGCAGCCGTTCAGGCCAAGATCCAGTCTGATGCCAAGGAGGAAATGTCGAGGTCCCAGCGTGAATACTTTTTACGGGAACAGATGCAGGCCCTGAAGAAAGAGCTTGGTGATGATGATGCTTATGGACAGGAAATAAAGAGCCTGCGTAAGAATCTCAAAAAGAAAAAGATGCCCAAACATGCCCGTAAAGAGGCACGCAAGGAATTAAAACGCCTGGAAATGATGCATCCTGATGCGTCTGAGGCCAACATCATCCGAACCTATATTGACTGGATTATAGATCTGCCCTGGAAAAAATCATCTAAAGACCGGCTTGATCTGGCAATGGCGGCAAAAGTCCTTGATGAGGACCATTATGGTCTTGAAAAAGTCAAAGAGCGCATTCTTGAATTTTTGGCTGTCCGTAAACTCAATAAAGATACCAAAGGCCCTATCCTCTGTTTTGTCGGACCTCCGGGCGTGGGTAAGACCTCCCTGGGGCAGGCTGTTGCCCGGGCCATGGGGCGAAAATTTTATCGGTTATCCCTTGGCGGTATGCGGGATGAGGCCGAGATTCGCGGCCATCGGCGGACATATATCGGGGCTATGCCTGGCCGGATTCTGCAGGGATTAAAGAATGTCAAGACCAATAATCCCGTCTTTATGATGGATGAGATTGATAAGATTGGCGCAGACTATCGAGGCGATCCTTCTTCGGCCCTGCTTGAGGTTCTTGATCCGGAACAGAACAGTTCGTTTTCAGATCATTATATGAATATGCCCTTTGATCTGTCCAAGGTAATGTTTATTACTACGGCAAACCGCAGTGATACCATTCCCGGACCGCTCATGGATAGAATGGAGGTGATTCGTCTTGCCGGATATACTCTGGAAGAAAAAATGATCATTGCCCGCCGGTATCTTTTGCCGAGGCAGGTAATGGAAAATGGACTCAAGCCTCGACATATCAAGCTGGACAACAAGACCATGCAGCGTATCGTGTCACAGTATACCCATGAGGCCGGAGTGCGAAACCTTGAACGGGAGCTGGGAAAAATCTGCCGGAAGATCGCACGGAAAATTGCCGATGGCGGCAAGGGACCTTACACCATATCAAAAAATACTCTGGAAAAATACCTTGGTCCGCCAAAGTTTATTCCCGATGCCGAGTTGGATACACTTCTGCAACCCGGGCTGGCCATCGGTCTGGCCTGGACTGAAGTGGGTGGCGAGCTCCTTCATATTGAGACGTCGATTCTTCCGGGCAAGGGCAAGCTCATCCTTACCGGGCAACTGGGTGATGTAATGAAAGAGTCGGCCCAGGCCGCTCTCACCTACTGCCGCAGCCGAAGCAAACAGCTTGGGGTGAAGGCAGGCTGTTTTGATACCATTGACATCCATATCCATGTCCCGGCCGGAGCCATCCCCAAGGACGGGCCTTCAGCCGGTATAACCATGACCACCGCTCTGTACTCTGCCATTGTGAAGAAGACTCTTAAAAAAGGTGTGGCAATGACAGGTGAGGTCACCCTGCGGGGACGCGTTCTGCCCATCGGCGGCTTAAAGGAAAAAGCCCTGGCAGCCCTGAGGGCAGGAATAACCAGGATTATCAT
>JALXCX010000328.1 GCA_026990725.1 Desulfobulbaceae bacterium | reverse complement strand
AAATGCCTTTTTTAAGATGCAGTTTCCCAGGGAATACGGTATTTCTTTGCTATGAAAACAGTGACGACGCTTCAGCAGAAACAGTCCTGCACCAGGTGCGGTGCCTGTTGCAAACAGGGCGGTCCGGCCCTGCACAGCCGGGATAAACACCTTGTCACCGACGGCACACTGCGCTTTGAAGATCTTATAACCGTAAGACAGGGAGAACTTGCCCTGCTCCCCCTTGAGCTCACCCCGAAACCCGCCAAGGAAGAGTTTATTAAGATTCAGGGACAGAGCAGAGACTGGTGTTGTCTTTTTTATAACCACGAGGCAGCGGCTTGCTCCATTTATGCGCATCGACCTCTGGCCTGTGGCCTGCTGGACTGTACCAATCCTGATAAAATCATAAACATTGCCGGAAAAGATTTACTGAACAGATTTGACCTGCTCAGCGCAGGCACCCCGCTTCTCGCAAAAGTTTCAGAACATGAGCAACAATGCCCCTGTCCGGATTTTGCAGTCCTGCCAGAACAACTCGCCGAGAACAGCCACGCGGTACTTGATCACCTTGAACATCTTATTCAGCTCGATGTAGATTTCAGGGCCAAAGTGGCCAGAGAATATAATCTTTCGGTACGGCTTGAAATGTTCTACTTTGGGCGACCGCTTTTTCACCTGCTTGGCCCCATGGGTATTACCATAAATGAAAATGCAGGCGGAATCCATCTTGCTTATACTGGATGATAGTTTTTAATTTCCTTGATTCTGTCATCGTCTACGGGCAGAATAGAACTTAAACACCTAATCGTTGAATCAACCCTTTCATATCATATTCCATGGATCTACTCAGCAGCGACACTCTCCTTGACCTCCTGGTTAAACAGGGCGTACTCACCCCGAAACAACGCCAGTTTATTATCCTCAACAAAGGAAAACAGCGGCAGAAACTACTGCGGGCCAAGGGAGGGCGCAGGCAAGGTGATGCCCAGAGGCAGGGGAAAGGGTTTCCGGATATGGTTGATATCACGGTCTCACTCAACCTTAAACTTGCTGGCAAAGAAAATATCTTTATCACTGAAGATACTGTCATGCAGGCGATCAGCAGGGCTCTGCACATTCCGTTTAAAAAACTCGACCCTCTGGACCTGGACATCAATATTGTCACCAAGACAATATCCCGTTCCTTTGCTGTCAACCACCTCATCCTTCCCTTTTCTCTTGAAAACGGCATACTGGAGGTTGTTACCTACCACCCGGACAATGAATCTGTTTTAAAAGACATTGAACGTGTCAATCAGGTAAAAATACGCCCCTACCTGAGCACCCGATCAGACATCCAAAAGATTCTTGCCGAATTTTTCGGCTTTCAGCGCTCCATAACTGCTGCTGAAAACCAGTTCTCCACGTCAACGGACGGTTCAACTGTTGATGTGGGCAACCTGGAGCAATACGTCAAACTCTCCAGCGGACAGGAACTCAGCTCTTCTGACCAGCATATTAAATCAGCGGTCAACCATTTATTTCATTACGCCCTTGAACAAAAGGCCAGTGATATTCATGTTGAGCCCAAACGCAACACCTGTCTGGTCAGATACAGGATTGACGGCGTTTTACACACCATATACAAACTGCCAAAAGCTGTGCACGCCGCCATAACCTCACGCATCAAGGCCCTTGCCCGCATGGATATTGCCGAAAAACGCCGCCCCCAGGACGGAAGAATAAAAATCGGCCGACAGGAAGGACGAGATGCGGAGCTGCGTGTTTCCACGGTCCCGGTGGCCTTTGGCGAGAAAACGGTTATGCGTATCCTTGATCCCGATGTTATCTTCCAGGATATGGACGGACTTGGCTTTTCACGGCGTGACCGGGTTGTCTACAACAGCTTTATGAGTTCGCCCCACGGTATTGTGCTGGTAACCGGCCCGACAGGCAGCGGTAAATCGACAACTCTTTACTCCACCTTAAAGAAAATATCCTCACCGGAAACCAATATCATTACGGTTGAAGACCCGGTGGAGATGGTTCACGAAGACTTTAATCAAATTGCCGTCCAGGAACAGATTGACGTCACGTTTTCAACAATTCTCCGGAACATCCTGCGCCAGGACCCTGATATCATCATGATTGGTGAGATTCGTGATCTGGACACAGCCACCCATGCCGTGCAGGCCGCTCTGACAGGGCACCTTGTTTTTTCCACCCTGCATACCAATGATGCCGTATCCTCGATCATCCGCCTGGAAGATCTTGGCCTGGAGCCGTTTCTTATCGGCTCAACCATGCTCGGTGCCCTTGCCCAGAGGCTGGTGCGCAAAATCTGTCCCCATTGTATAGAACCATATGAGGTAGAGAGTGTTGATCTGCAAAAAATGGGCTTCCCGGTCCCGGGCCAGGAAAAAATTGTCTTAAAACGTGGTAAAGGCTGCAAAGAATGCAGAGGGACGGGATATTCCGGCCGCATGGGCGTATTTGAGATTTTCCCCATGTCCGAAAAAATCAAACAACTGGTTATGCACAAGGCAACAGATGCTGAACTACGTCAGGTAGCCATCCGTGAGGGCATGACCACCTTGCGTGAAGATGCCTGGCAGAAAGTCCGTAGCGGTTTAACCACGGTTGAAGAAGTGTTAAGGGTTACCGGGGATACCTGATGATTTATTTCTCTTTAAGGTCTTGCCAGAAGAGACAGGAATGGTTACTTCTCAAGTATGAAAATTGTCTGTAAAAATAAAAAAGCCTTCCATGATTATCATATTGATAAAACCATGGAGGCGGGCATGGTCTTAACCGGGCCCGAGGTAAAATCCCTGCGGGCAGGACGTGCCAATATAAAAGATGGATACGCACGCTTAAAAGATGGCGAACTGTACCTGTACAACGTGCATATTTCCCCCTATGCCTTTGCCACTCATTCGGTGACCGATCCGCTCCGGGTGCGCAAGCTGCTGCTCCATAAAAGGGAACTTCGCAAGCTGATTGGTAAAATTAACGAAAAGGGGGTTGCCTTAATCCCTCTCAAGATATACTTTGTCCACAATGGTAAGGCAAAAGTCGAAATAGGCCTTGCCCGCGGCAAAAAACTCTACGATAAACGGGCCGCCTTAAAGGAAAAGCAGTCCAAGCGTGAGCTGCAAAGAGTTATGAAGCACGATTACTAGTCGGTCAGAGAGAAAATTGCTCTGATTTCAGATAGTAAAAAAAACATGGGGGTGAAACGGATTCGACGGGGATATGAAAGCTCAACGTTGCATGCCGAGTGTTCTGTCAGCTCGTAAACTTGATGGAAACTTAAATATAATCGCTGACGATTATAATTACGCAATGGCAGCATAGTCTGCTTTGCCGTCTTCCCGGCCCGCGCCCGTAAGGCCGGATGAAGGCGTCGACTCTTCGGGCTGGCCGGTTGGATGTGCCTGTTATCCGACCGGCGAGACTTCAAGCAGGCTGGCACCTGGCAATCCCACGCTCCAGGTGAGAGCCGGGTGTGAGATTTAAACCTGGAACTAAGCATGTAGAGACGTGAGGGGAGTATTTTCGGACCCGGGTTCAACTCCCGGCACCTCCACCATTTTAAATTTCATTGAAATCTAACAACAAACCCCGCCAACCGATACGGTTGGCGGGGTTTGTTGTTGGCGGGCTCAAATCAATGTCCGTTCAACAATAATGGCGATACCCTGGGAACGACTGTTACTGCTGAAGAAAGATGTAAAATCTTTTAAAAACCAGCCAGAATTTGTTAAGTAAAACTCCCTTTTCATCTCCTGCAAACAATGATAAAATAGCTGGATAAACGTCAAACACCTCTGCCTGCTTTTAAAATTACAGTTCATTACCTGCCCATCACGAACAAAACGGGGGAAGCAGAATTATTTTACATCTCCCCATGGGCGGGGTATGAGCCTCAATAATAAAAAAAACATTTAAGCAAAAATGGAAAAATCAACCTGCCCCAAATGCAGAGCAAAGGGAGAGAGCAGCCTTTCCTGCAAATCATGCGGCTTGGTCTATGCTGAATATGAAAATGATAAACAGGAAGCTGTCGGGAAAGTTTATTCGCTTATAAGTGCGGGAAAACTAAAAAATGCTAAAAAACTTGCAGAATCTCTTGCTGATGATTTCCCTGACAGTCAAGGGGAATTTGTTCTTCTGCTTTCAAATATTAACCGTGACATCAACATTGAAGAAAAGCTATCCCAGGCCCATGTACTTTTTGAAAAGGAACAATACAACGATGTGACCTTATTGCTACGAAACATCAAAGCATTTGACCCGGTCCTTGAAGAAAAGATAATCAGTCTGCGCAAAAAAGCGCTGCGGCATAAAGATCATGATGATTTTTTCAAACAGGCTGTTGAACAATTTAACAGCGGTAAATTTGCTCAAGCCAAAACATTATTCCTGGCCCTCCATGATGCAAAAGAGCAGGCTCTGGTAAATCAATATCTCGAAAAAATTGATAAAAAAAAGGAAGAATTATTCCAGCAGGCCATTCAATGCCTGAGAGACAACCTGTTTGATGCGGCAGAAAAATGCTTTGATAAACTTTTAATCCAGTTTCCGGAAATGGAGCGACAGGCAGCCAGATATACTGTTGTCATAACTGCAAAGAGAAAATTAAAAGAAAAACTGCTTAAGACAGCTGATAATGCCAAACAGGAGGGCCGTTTTCTGGAAGCCAGGATCATATACACTTTTCTTGGCTGGCAATATCCGGAGTTTCAACCGCGTATGGG
>JALXCX010000327.1 GCA_026990725.1 Desulfobulbaceae bacterium | reverse complement strand
GGTAGGTAAGAAAAAAGAATTAAAATTGTTTATGGGAATCAAGCAGCATTGTTACCGGGCCGGTATTGACAAGGGAGACATCCATCATGGCTTGAAATGTTCCTGTTTCACATGAAACATTAAACCGGGTAACATCGGTTATGAAATGTTGATAAAGGCTGTTGGCAAGCTCTGGTGGAGCGGCCTGCGACCAGGAGGGTCTCCGCCCTTTACGACAGTCTCCGAGCAGGGTGAATTGGGAGACGAGCAGCATGGAACCTCCGGTATCAAGGAGTGAAAGATTCATTTTTCCTGCAGAGTCTTCAAAGATTCTCAGATGAACGATTTTATCAGCAAGCCAGGAGACGTCTTGCTCGTTGTCGTCTCTGTGAACACCAAGAAGAACCAGTACTCCGGCATCGATTTTTCCGGTGAGCCGACCGTCGACCTCTACCTCGGCAGAAGAAACTCGTTGAATAACAGCTCTCATAATGTATCTACCTTAGCATGTCCAGCAGGGAAAACAAAGGAATCGGAGACCCAAAAGGACAGGAGTTACCTGGGGGCTGGATCAAGGTTGCGGTGTATGTACTGGATTATGGATGTTGCGGTAAGTGCAGCTGTTTCAGCCCGTAAAATTCTGGGGCCGAGTGAGACTGTGGTAAAACCGGCGTTGCTGGCAAAATGAATCTCATCAGGGTGAAAGCCGCCTTCTGGCCCGATAAGGAGCAGGGTGGGGAATTGGGGGCTGATTAATTGCGCGGTTAGTGGCTGGCTGGTTTCATCTTCCCAGGGCATTATCAGGTTTGAACAGTCGGGAATTGAGAGTTGTGTAAGTTCTACAGGCTGTTCAATACGCATTGGCACCGGCCTGTGGCATTGTTTGCATGCTTCAAGAATAATGCGTTGCCAGCGTCTTTTTTGGCGCTCAAGTGCATGTATTTTTTTTTCACAGTACCTGGTGTGAATGGGGATAAAAACGTCAACTCCAAGCTCTGTTGCCTTCTGGAGGAGAAAATCCATTTTTTTCCCTTTGAGCAGGGCCTGGGCCAAAATAAGCGGTGATGTGACCTGTGGGGCCGTAGCCCGGGAAAGAATTTGAACGGTTGTCTTTTCTGGAGAAACATGAACGATCTCCCCCGTAATGATTTCTCCGCAACCGTCATAGAGTGTGAGTCTGGTTTGTGCAGTCAGGCGGAGAACGGATGCAATATGGCGGGATTGCTGGCCGGTAATACGGAGTGTCTTGCCGGTGACAGTGGCAGGGTCATAAAAAAAGCAGCGCATGCGTTATAAAATACACGCAAAGCTTACGAAAGGAAAGAGGAGAGAGAAAAAAAGAGAGTTGCAGGCAGGCTGCAAAGAGCAGATTCCGCCCCCCGGATAGTTCTTCGGGGGGCGGAAATGAAGAAACGGGATTAGTTTGTGGCTGCTTTTGCTGCCTCGGTAGCAGTTTCAGCAGCTTTTTCTGTTGTGGCTTCTGTTGCTGCATCGGTTGCTTTTTCAACTGCTGTATCAACAACTTCAGCTGCCTTGTCCTTGGCCACGGAAACAGCTTTGTCTTTGGCAGTGTCAACAACCTCTGTGGCGGCGTCTTTTACAGTGTCAGTCGCTACAGCGTCAGCAGCTTTTTCTGCAACAGCAGTTGCCTCGGTTGCGTATGCGGACATGGTCAGACCACAACAGAACAGGGCCGCGGCTGCAAGGGTGAGAAGTGCTTTTTTACTTGTTTTCATGATGAACTCCTTGTGTTTTATCCTGAGAACAGGAAATATTACGGGCCTGACCAAAATGTCGAGCCCTTGTCGTCATTAAGAGACACTAGAGTGATTGCTTCTGTCCATAATTCAGCAAAAATGGTTGCAAGCTGTTGCTGTTGAGAGACAGAAAAGCACCCTATGTACCTTGAATTGTTAGGAAAAGATAATACATGGTATTGGCTTTGCTGGCAACTAAAAAAAATGAGTGGTTTGTAACAGCCGTCTTTTTAGGAAGAGTGTTGGCTTACAGGGAGATTGTTTAGGAGGCGGGCTGCTGCATCCAGCAGTACGGGTCCAGATCTGTAAAAATATTATTGCCAAAACCGTAACTCACTGCCAGGCAGCCACCGCAAACCGGGCGAATTGCACAGTGACTGCAGGCTGAGGAACCGGCCCGATACTTTTTCGCAGCGGTATCATGGTAAATGTCATTGAAGCTTTGTTGGTAGATGTTGCCTATATAAGATGGGAGTTTACGGCAGGCATGAACTTCTCCATCAGGGAGCAGGGAAACAAAATTAAAGGCGGCCCCGCAACCAAAACCCGCGCAGCCACCAACATAAGGCAAACCCTTCTTATAACGATGGAGATTAAAGAAATTATCTTTTAAGCTCATACAGGAGTTTGTTTGGGCAGCCTCCATATACTCTTCCAGAAAGGCAGGAAAGCTTTCTGTGGGGGCAGAGGCCAGTGCTGCGCCCTCTCCAACCATGGCCAGTCGGTTAAAGGTGAACAGGTCAACACGATGCCGGAGAAGTTCGGCCAGATCCAGAGTTTCCCCCATATTGAGACGAGTCAGGGTCAGCATAACCATGGAATAAATCTCAAGCTCTTTGAGCAGGTCAAGAAAGGCCAGAATACGCTTGAAATGTCCCTCACCGCGGATATAATCGTTATGTTCTTCAAGTCCTTCAAGGCTGACCTGATAAAATTCAGGTTTCTGGATAGCGACCATTTCCTCAATGCGGTGTCGCGGCATGGGATTGCCCAGGACAGCGGTCATAAACCCGCGGTCTGCGGCTTCCTGGTACAATTCGATGAAATGGGGGTAGAGCAGGGGGTTGCCGCCAGTGAAGGTCACCTGGGTATAGACGTGGTGTTTCTGGCAGAAATCGTAGAGATCATCAAGAACCCTGATGCCCTGGTCAAGAGTCATGGTTTTTCTGTCGCTTCTGTCATAGCAGTGACGACAGTGCAGGTCACAAACTTGAGTTATGTGCCACTGCAAAGTAAATGTCGGTGAGGAAAACCATTTTGGATCTTCTATCTCACCACGGGGAAAGTCGGCAGAACGGATGATTTTTGATTTGGGAGCGATGAGAAGACCCTGGTGAACCGCAGAGTACAGGATATCGTCAATGATGCCTATGTTCACTCCGCCTTCCAGGGCCGCCTGTTTGCTGTCTATTCCCTCGTTGACCAGTTTCAGGGCCAGGAGATCGTAACCGCTGGCAGGGATAATCTGGATCGTCTCGGTGTCGGGTTGACGAAAAACAAGAATATAATCTTCACCGGGCAAAGGGGCTTTGGGGCTGTTGAGGAGAACGTCAACAAGGTTTTTCCAGCGTACCTCTATGAGCTCAAGGTCCGGATTGATAATACGGGAGTCTATGGCAGCAACTGGTGTGGCAGGGCGTTGTTTAAGAAGATATCTGGCCCGCTCTATTGAGGCCAGGTCAGCCAGGTAAGGATGCCCGGCATAAAGATCGGAGTTATTTCCCAGAAATTCAGGGAGCTCCATTGGATCCTGCAATCCAGGAGGCGCAGTAAGCAGGCGGGAGCTTACCGGGTAAACACGTTCAAGTGTAACTTCCGCATGCAACATAACAGATAAGCCTCCAGAGGCAACAAAGAAACAGGGCCGATATCCCTGTTGGATACCGGCCCTGTAATCTACATATTTCCGGTGCAGGATGCACGGGGAATTATGTCAGTGGTTGTAATTAACAACCCTCAATTGCAGCCTTAGCTTTTGTTTTTACTGTATCTACAGCTTTGTCAGTCGCGTCTGAAGCTGCCTTCTTTACAGTATCCGCCGCATCCGAAGCTGCATCCTTTGCGTCCTTTACAGTATCAGTCGCCTCTTTGGCGGCATCCTTGGCTGTTTCGGTTGCCTCTTCAGTCATGACTTTGGCTTTGTCTTTTGCAGCGCTCACGGCGCTGTCTTTTGTTCCGCCTCAGCCGCTGCCAGCAGCGTGCTCTACTTTGTCAGTGCTACCTGCACTGGGTGCTTGACCTCAACCACTGCCCGAAGCATGTGCTCCAGGAAGGGTGATGCCGCCGGCACTGATAAGTCCGGCTACGCCCAGGCTGGCAAGGAATTTTTTCAGGTCCTTGCTTTTCATAGGAGTCCTCCTTTGAGGGTTGGTTGAGTAAAGATTGATCAGGTACAATATGATGAATCTTTACAATAGAAAACAAAAAATATAATATTATCCGATTGATGTCAAGATATTTGAGAAGAATTCTTGATAAAAGGCGCAGGTTTTGGCAAGTAATTCCCGGTAGAAGCAGCAGTTCGTTTCTTTGGTTTTTCGAAAATGATGATAGAAGAATCTGTAAGGATCTAGTAGAATATACATTATTTTCATTGTAGCTGTTCTTTTATCCGTGCTGCATTTTGGTGGCAGAAACTGGCCAATAAGGGCCGCTTGAGAACCAGTCTTCAGATGGATTGAACCGGAACAAGAACCGGGGAAGACGGGGTTGTTGGAGCAATGCGCTTGAATTTTCAAAGAACTGTTGCCAGAGAACTTACTCTTTGGCTGAGTATTATCACCACTGTCACCGCCCTGGTTCTGGGGGGAGCGTATTCGTATTATGCGGCCCATTCAGTGACCAGTCAACTTCTTGCAGATGCCGGTCGGACAGCAGACGAGATGTCCCAGGTGCTTGTTTTGCCTCTGTTCAATTTTGATCAGTCAACGGCTGAAAGAATTGCCAACATCTATCTGCAGTCAGGTCGGGTCAAAGGTATTTCCATTCAGGCGGAAGGGATGGGAGAGGTTTATAATAATCATCAAATTTCGAGCTCCTCGTTACCTTTGTTTTCCAGAAAAATCGTCAAAGATGGTGCTCAGTTAGGTACTCTGGAGCTTGTGTTTAATGATGATCTGGTGACAGAGGCAAAAAACCGCGCAATTAAAACAACTTTAATCACTGTTCTTCTTCTGCTTCTTTTTTATGTACTCTCGTTAAGTTTTATTCTCCGCCATATCCTGATTACTCCACTTACCAGTCTAGGTGAGCGACTGCAAAAACTTGCTGACGGTTCCTTTACCGGGCGATTGGATCCACTTCCCCAGGAGGATCTCAATACCATTGTCCTTTCTGCCAACAAGATGCTTGAAGAAATCGCCAGTCAAACCAGAATCCTTCGGGAAAACGAGAAGAATTACCGGGAAATTTACAATGCGACCAGCGATGCAATTTTTATCCACAAGACCGATGGTACCTTACTTGATGTAAACCAGACCATGCTGGAAATGTATGGCTATACAAAAGAAGAGATTCACTCCCTGGCACCGGGGGAGCTTCACGGAGAATCGCCTTATAGCGAACGTGAAGCAAAGGTGATGATTCGCAGGGCGTTGGAAGAGGGGCCCCAGGTGTTTAAATGGCTTGCCAAGAGAAAAGACGGCTCCGGCTTCTGGGTGGAAGTCGCACTGAAAACAGCCATCTTGCGCGAACAAACGGTGGTGCTGGCGCTTGTCAGAGATATATCTCAACGTGAGCTTCTTGAAGAACAACTGCGGCAGTCTCAGAGAATGGAGGCCATTGGTACGCTGGCTGGTGGAATAGCGCATGATTTTAACAATATTTTATCAGCTATTCTCGGCTACACCGAATTATCCCTGCTCAAGCTGGACAAATCCTCAAAGCTTTTTAAGAATCTGAAACAGGTTGAACGAGCCTCAATCCGTGCCCGGGAACTTGTTCGCCAGATTTTAACATTCAGCCGTAAGCAGAATCCGAAACAGGAAGTGCTGCCGCTGGCCTCGGTACTCTCGGAAGCCATGACACTTTTGCGCTCCTCTATTCCGGTGACTGTCAACATCGTTCAAAATTTTGAATCCCACTCCCTTGTCGAGGTCGATGTCAGCCAGATTCACCAGGTTATCATGAATCTTTGCACCAATGCCTTTCAGGCCATGCCAGATTCCTCCGGAACATTGACCATCTCCTTAAAAGATCAGGTTGTTCCGGACAAAGGTACTCCCCCTGAAGTTGTACTGTCGCCCGGTGACTACGTTGTTGTTGAGATCCATGATGATGGTCTCGGAATGGAAGAAACTGTTCAGAAAAAAATTTTTGCCCCCTATTTTACCACCCGGGAAAGTGAACAGGGCACAGGTCTTGGCCTGGCGCTGGTTCGTGGAATTGTCAAGGATCATCATGGTCAGATATCTGTCAGCAGTACTCCGGGAACGGGAACGGTCTTCAGGGTGTTTTTTCCTGTAACGAGCAAGCCAATGTCTCAAGGCACGTCCCTGCAGGGGGAGACGCAACATGCGGGCGGACAACAGAGTATTGTTGTGGTTGATGATGAGGAATCCATCAGGAATATGATGAAAGATATTCTTCTTTCGTCCGGTTACCGTGTTGAGGTTTTTGCCGATGGACTTTCTGCCTGGCAGGCCATGTCGACTGATCTTAATGATTTGGACTTACTGATCACAGATTTGACAATGCCCGGGCTTTCCGGTGTTGAACTTGCCGGCAAGGTGCGGGAGGAGCGGCCTGAATTTCCAGTAATACTCTGCACCGGGTATAATGAAGTTTTTAGTAATTGCAGCCCTGACGAAAAGCAGGTCGTCAGCGCATGTTTACAGAAACCGCTCACCATTCAGGAATTGCTGTCAACCGTAGCCGGTGTGTTGCAGAAATGATTATGAAGGAGGGAATCATGAAGCGAGGCGCTTTGATCTTTGTTTTGATTATTCTCATCACAAGTTTTGGTTCATATTCCGTTTGGGCAGAAGCCGGCTGGACTGTTTTTACCGAAGAGCTGCCGCCGTACAATTTTGTTCAAAACGGTGTGGTCCGCGGGTTTTCAACAGATATTCTTCTAAAGCTTTTTCAGAAGAATAATATTGCCCTTAAGCGAAAAGATATCAGAGTACTGCCCTGGGCCAGGGCGTATCAGATGGTTCAGGAAATCCCGGGTACCATCCTTTTCAGTATGGCCCGTACTGCGGAACGGGAGAATCTTTTTAAGTGGGTTGGGCCGATATTGCATTCTACCTCGACCTTGATTGCCCGGAAAGATCGGAAGATCCGGATAGAGAATATTGCAGATCTTGCCCGGTTCAAAGTTGGTACTGTTCGGGAGAGTGAACCGGATCAGTATCTTCTGCGGAAAGGGGTGTCAGAGCAGAATCTGGACAGAATTACCAGCGGGTATTCCAATATGAAAAAATTACAGGCCGGCCGGATAGACATCCTGGCCTTTGATGCGCTCAGTACCAGATTTTTCATGGAGCAGAAAGGTCTGGATCCAGATCGTTATGAAGTGGTACTGACGCTTACGTCAAGGCCTTTGTACTATGCCTTCAATAAAGAAACTGACGATAAGTTGATTGCCGTTTTGAATACAACCCTGCAGGAGATGAAAAAACAAGACGCAGAGGGACGCAGCCTTGTCAGTCAGATAGTCAAGAGTTATTTATAATATCCTTTGTACCTTGGCGTTTATACGTTGTCATGGTGTAGGAGTCCTGCTGTTGAACTCGTGTTGACTCAACCAGTAAGAAAGGTGGCGAAGTAAATTCCGGGAAAAAGGTGTCGCCGGCAACGGCACGATCAAGAATACTGAGAATCAGCGTATCTGCCCGGGGAAGACAGATACGAAATAACTGCTCACCGCCAATAACAAAGACTTTTTCGGCAGCGGCACAGGAGGTAAAGGCTTCAGCAAGCGAGTGGGCGACTTCTGCCCCGGACGGAGAAAACTGCCTGTCCGTGGTCAGCACAATATTTCGCCTGCCCGGCAGAGGATGCCCAAGCGATAACCAGGTCTTACGCCCCATGATCAGCGGGTGGCCCATGGTTATTCTTTTAAACCGGGCCTGTTCTCCGGGGATATCCCACGGAATTTTGTTGTTGCGGCCAATAACTCTGTTTTGGGCCATGGCCGCAATCAGAATAATTTCCATCAATGCTCCCTGCGCCGGTCAGCCTTATTTTTCAGGTTTTTTCTCCTGAGCGTCCTGAGCGGTTTGAGCAAGTTCCGGGGCATCATCCACGGGCATGCCAAAGCCCATTCTGACTTTACGGTCTATTTCTGCCAGCATTTCAGGATGCTCTTTAAGAAAAGTCTTGGCGTTTTCACGTCCCTGGCCGATGCGTTCATCCTGGTAAGAGTACCAGGCGCCGCTTTTATCAACAATATCCTGTTCAACGCCAAGATCAAGCAGGTCCCCGATTTTTGAGATACCCTCACCGTAAATAATATCAAATTCTGCAATTTTAAAGGGCGGCGCCACCTTGTTTTTGACGACCTTAACCTTTGTTCGGTTGCCGATTACCTCCTGACCATCTTTGATCTGGGTCATGCGGCGAATATCAAGCCGGATGGAACTGTAGAATTTCAAGGCGTTACCGCCGGTCGTCGTCTCGGGGTTGCCAAACATTACACCGATTTTCATCCTGATCTGGTTGATAAAAATAAGCACAGTGTTTGTCCGTTGCAGGACACCTGTGAATTTCCGCATGGCGTGGGACATGAGCCGGGCCTGCAGGCCAACATGATGATCCCCCACGTTACCGTCAATTTCTGCCCGGGGTACGAGGGCTGCCACCGAGTCAATAACTATGACATCAAGGCCCCCGCTTCGCATGAGAATTTCCGTGATTTCAAGAGCCTGTTCGCCAAAATCCGGCTGGGAAACCAACAGATTTTCCACATCCACTCCCAGGCGCTCGGCGTAGGCGGTATCAAGGGCATGTTCGGCGTCAATAAAGGCGGCATTTCCTCCCAGGCGCTGGGCTTCAGCAATAACGTGCAGGGCAAGGGTTGTTTTTCCCGATGATTCCGGGCCGTAAATCTCGGTGACCCTTCCGCGTGGCAGGCCACCAACGCCAAGAACTATATCTATTCCCAGTGTACCGGTGGAAATAACCGGAATGTTTTGCCGTTCATCTGCGCCAAGCCGCATGATGGAGCCTTTTCCGAATTGGCGGTGGATTTGTGTGATGGCATTATCTACACTTTTGAGGCGTCCTTCAGCTTGTTTTTCCGGTGATACAGCCATTGGTGTTCTCCCTGGTCTGAGTAAAGGGCAAATGAATAAAGTTGATTGTTTTGTAACTATTCAGCTGCACCCCATGGTGCGGCGATCAGGCCTCCTCACATAGACGGGCTATAGTTCGTTGGCCTGCTTACCGCACCATGGAGCACATCTGAACAGTTACAGGCCACAGGTTATGCCAGCATTGTGCTGATACCTGAATAGTTACATTGTTTGTCTTATACCATACGGGCTCACTCATGGAGTGATAGACCCGGTATTTTTAATTTTTTTTTCAGAAGAGCCAGGCGCACGCTGTCAAGGGCGGTCTGGGCAGTGATCGCCTGTATTTCTTTTCGGCTGCCAGAGAATAAATACCTGGTATCTTTGACCTCTCCGTTTATGTACAATCCGATGTAGACGGTACCAACGGGTTTTTCATCGGTCCCGCCGCCTGGTCCGGCAATACCGGTAACAGATATGGCGACCCTGCTGTTCACCCGTTCAGCAAGTCTTTGGGCCATGGCCCTGGCCACAGGCCCGCTGACTGCACCATGCCTGCTGAGGAGTTTATGCTCGACATTGACCAGGATTTCTTTGAGCTGGTTGGAATAGGCGGTAACCCCGCCGGCAAACCAGCCCGAGCAGCCGGGTTCCCGGGTAATAAGAGAACTTATCAGCCCCCCGGTACAGGATTCGGCAACGCAGAGGTTCAGATTTTCTTTTTTCAGTAATTGTCCTACCACTGAAGGGAGTGTAGCCTGATCCGTGCCATAAATATAATTTCCTAAAGCCTTGCGGATGCTCTTATCTGTAGACGCAAACAGTACATCAGCACGCTTATCGTCAGGGCCTGATACGGTCAGGCTGATGTGGACTTCGCTGTCAACCGGATAATACCCCAGCCTGACAAGCTCGTGCTGTTCGAGGCTGTCAAGCCGTTTATTAATCTCATACTCGGGTAAACCGACCGTCTTGTAGAGCCGCATGCGCACATGATGACCGCTGTTTTCGAGCCAGCTGGAAATTATTGGCAGAACATAATCAACAAGCAGTTTTGTGGCCTGGGAGGGAATACCCGGCAGAAAGAAGATCGGGGTGGCATTATGCACCAGCATATAGCCTGCCATGCGTTCATCAACAGTAAGAACCTCGGCACCTTCGGGCAGCCAGGCAAGTTTTTCCAGGCCGGTCCGGTCTGAGCCGGTTCCCTGAAGATGAGACCGGATTTTTTCAAGTAGAGTTTTGTTTAAGATGGCTGGCCGATCAAGAGCCCTGGAAACAGCTTCGGTGGTTAAATCATCTGTGGTGCTGCCAAGGCCGCCGGTGACAATAACAAAGTCCACTCTTTTTATGGCCCGTTTCAACGCCTCTCCAATCAGTCCGGGTGTGTCACCTATGGTATGCATGGCGTAAATTTCGTGGCCTGCAAGAAATAAACGTCTGGCTGCAAAAGCACTGGTTGTGTTGGCTATTCGGCCTGAGGTCAGCTCATCACCTATGGCTATTATTTCACCGATCATTGTATAAAGTCCAGGTGGTGTTGGTTATTTCAACGGCAGAAAATGGATGGTGTGGTATACGGCTCTTGAGACTCTACCTTTTTCCGGAATGAATCTCAAGAGGGATAGGGAGGAAAAGACTGTTTTAAACCTCACGCTCTCCGGGGAGGGTCGGCAAGTTCTCCCTGTACCGTTGTTCCGGTAATATTGACAATGCGTACCCGGACAAGAGTGTGAATCAGCTCTGTTGGGCCTGCACACTGAACAGGAATATAGTTTTCCGTAAAACCCTGCAAAAGCCCGGACTTCTGGTTCCGCTGCTCTACAAGCAGCGTGTGATCTGTCTCCTGGTGACGCTCATAAAACTGTTGTTTTTTTTGCAGGCTCAGTTTGCGCAGCCTGGCAACTCTTTCATCTTTTACCGGGCCGGGGACCTGATTTTTGTACCGGTCAGCCAGAGTGCCGGGGCGTTTTGAGTAGGGAAAGACATGCAGGTAGGTTATGGGCAGACCCTGCAAAAGATGCAAGGTGTTTTCTGCGGCCATGTCATCCTCCCCTGGAAAGCCGCCCAGAATATCACAGCCAATGGCGCAGTGGGGAAGGGCAGAGTTGATTCTTTGCAGGGCTCTGGCAAACGTCTCGGTGGTGTAACGGCGATTCATCCGTGCCAGAACTCCGTCATCGCCACTTTGCAGCGGAATATGCAGGTGCGGCATGAAATTATCATGGTCTGTCATCAGACCAAGAAGCTGATCGTTCACTTCCGTGGGTTCAACAGAACTGAGCCGCAGCCGCAAGGCGGGAAAGTCCCTGCATAGCCTGTCAAGCAGTGAGTAGATATCCTCCCCCTCTTCAAGATCAAGGCCGTACTTGCCGACATTGATCCCCGTGATCACAAGTTCGCGATAGCCTTCTTCGCTGAAAACGCGTACCTGCTCAAGTAGCTGGCTAAGCGGGAGGCTGCGGCTTCGCCCCCGAGTGTAGGGAACAATACAATAGGTACAGAAGTTATTGCAGCCATCCTGGATACGTATGTAGGCCCGTGTCCGACCGCTGAATGTACGCACGGGAAGAGGGCATATTTCTTTTTTGGCACTGATCTTCCCGGTGAGCATGACCATGTCCGGCTGTTTTTTGGCAAGAGCGGTCTCAACCAGAAGGTGCTTATTGCCATTCCCGACAATGGAGAGGGGATTATCAGAAACGATATCAAGCAGTTCTTCTGCGGCCATCTGGGCGTAGCAGCCTGTTACCACCAGGCGGGCTTCGGGATTATTCCGTATGATTTTTCGGATCAGCTGACGTGACTGCTGCCCGGCTCTGCCCGTCACGGCGCAGGTATTGATGACAAAGATATCTGCTGATTCTGTCACAGGGACAATCTCACAGCCCTGCTCAGAAAAGCCGGTAATAAAAGAGGCTGATTCAAATTGATTTACTTTACAGCCAAGGGTGGTTACGGCGACTTTTGTCATAAGTAGTTCAGGGGGTAAGCCGATAGTCTCTTTGTATGATTGCTGAACCAACGACACGGTTTTTTTCATAAAAAACAGCAAACTGTCCGGGGCTGGCCGCCCGCTGCGGTTCTGAAAAATCGATAAGACAGCCGCTGTTTTCTGTGGGGACAATGCGTGCCGGAGCAGCCCTATGTCGTGATCTCAGCTGAACATCGCCTTCCCATACTGGCGGTTTCGGGATATGCCAACGGACATCAGTGACCCTGAGTCTGCTTTTGAACAGGCTTTCATTTTTGCCGATGAGAACTCTGTTGTGCTCAGGGTCCAGCCCAGTTACGTACCATGGGGTTGCATCGGGCAGGCCAAGTCCACGTCTCTGGCCGACCGTATAATGCCATATTCCTCTGTGCCTGCCAAGTACCTCGCCGTCCCGGGTGGTTATTTCTCCGGGAGAGTTCTTCACGTTTTGCTCCTGCAGGAAGTCAGGGAGATTTTTTCCGCTGAGAAAACAGACATCCTGGCTTTCCTGTCCGTTGAAGTGGGTAAAACCCATTTCAACGGCCCGTTCGTAAACGTCACGTTTTTGCCAGTTGCCCAGAGGCAGAATGAGCCGTGCCAGCTGTCTGCTGTCCAGCCTGCAGAGAAAATAAGACTGATCTTTTTTGGGATCATCGGCCCTGTGCAGTTCTGCATTATGCAATACTTGCGCGTAATGGCCAGTGGCCATCCGGTCCATCCCATGGGCGGCCATTTTGTCAAGCAGCTGACCGCATTTGATTAGTTCATTGCAGACGACACAGGGGTTGGGGGTGAGGCCGCTTTTGTAGGAATCAATGAAGTATGTGATAATTGAGTCGGTAAATTTTTCTTGTAAATCAATGAAGTGCAGGGGAATGTGCAGGTGGTCTGCCACAAGTTTGACTTTTTTGATCTGCCGGTCCAGTCCGGGGAGTGGCAGGAGCATAAAAAAACCATGCACCCTGTATCCCCGTTCAATAAGCAGTCTTGCAGCGACTGTTGAATCCACCCCGCCGCTCATTGCGACCCCGATGGTTTGTGCAGACCTGGGTTGGGTCATAAAAAGAGAGGTTGATCAGAGTCTATTGTAATTTCGTGAAAAAATGTGGTAATCTGAAGAGAACATAACAAAAAATGAGTGTGGAGACCTTGAGCGTTGATTGTCTACAGGGGGCCCTACAATAACGATGAAAGTATGTCACAGGATCGACATATTTTCATTTTGTCTTTCAGCCCTGTGTCTCGGGTACACTCACATTGGGTACCGTTGAGAAACCAGCAGAGATGACCGGCCTGATACTCCCAGGCGGGACAATTCTTTTTTTTGTCGCATTTTTTAAGGTTCCAGCAGTCTTTTCGTTTGGCCTGTTTGGGGATACGTTTGTTGACAAGGAGAAAGTAAATCTGTCGTTCCACATGAAGGGGGATGGTGCGCCAGCCCTGTTCATAACTCTGCACAGCCTTTAATGAGACCCCTAACAGTTCAGAGAGTGCCTTCTGGGTCTTACCAAGTTTTTTACGTGCCAGTGAAAATTCTTCGCGGGTCATGGTATCCTGCTAATGTGGAAGTTATAGTTGAGACGGACAGGTACCACAGAGTATAGGTTTTAGCAACTTTTTTCGCCAATTTATTTTCAGCGGCGATCCTGAAATTTTTTTTCAAACTGAAAAATTACCACGAGACTTCAATAATCACAACAATAAACGATCTTAAGTATGGAAAACGATAAACCCAATGGCAGGGGAATTGCCAGGCTGTTCAGAGCATTACGTTGTTCCCGGCTCGGCCTGAAGGCTGTCATGCACGAACAGGCTTTTCAACAGGAATTATTTCTGTGCGTGATTTTTGTCCCTCTGGGGCTGTTCCTGGGGGAAGGGGGAGTGGAAAAGGCCTTATTATCAGGCTGCCTTGTTCTGGTCCTGATTGTTGAAATATTGAATTCGGCTGTTGAAGCGGTCGTTGACCGGGTAGGCCCGGAGTTTCACGAGTTGTCCGGCCAGGCAAAAGACATGGGGTCAGCAGCAGTTACCCTGTCCCTTGTCCATGGCGTTTTAGTCTGGCTGCTTGTTTTGTTCTGGTGAGCTGGTATGGCATTAACCGGGCAACTGCAGGGACCCGGCAAGATAGAGCGTTGCCCGGCCACCTATTTTTACCCGCTTTCCCCGGTCAATACAGAGTAGTTCGCCGCCACGCTGTGAGATTTGACAGGCGTGCAGGGTTGTTTTTTTTAACCGTTGCGACCAGTAGGGGATCAATGTGCAGTGTGCGGACCCGGTCACCGGGTCTTCGTTTATACCGACAGACGGGGCAAAAAAACGGGAGACAAAGTCTTCTTTTTCACCGGGAGCGGTGACAATACAGCCCAGACAGTCAAGACCTGCGAGCAGAGAATAATCGGGCCTCAGGCTGCGGACCTGCTCCGGGGTTTCAAAGACGGCCATCAGGTCCCGATCTTTATAGACGGCAACCGGTTCCCGGCCTAAAGCTTTCAGCAGGAGTTCGGGGCAGGGGATTTTCCTGGCCTTGCGGCTGGGAAAGTCTAAAAACAGCATGTCGTTATCACGGCTGACGGTGAGTTTTCCGCTTTGACTGTGAAAGATGAGCGGTTCAGCGCTGCAGCCGACAATATTATACAGGACAAATCCGGCCGCAAGTGTTGCATGACCGCAGAGATCAACCTCTGTTGCGGGAGTAAACCAGCGCAGTTCGTATTCATTGTCGCGACCAACCAGAAAAGCGGTCTCGGAAAGACGGTTTTCATGGGCAATAGCCAGCAGGAGAGCGTCGTCCAGCCAGGAAGGCAGCAGACAGACTCCTGCCGGATTACCATGGAAAAGGGCACTGGTAAAGGCGTCAACGTGATAGTAGGGAATCTCCACGGGCTCAGACCGTGACCACGGAGTTATCTTCACCAAATTCATTGGCTATACAGCCGTCCGCCTCCGGATCATTAAGCCAGATATTTCCATCAAGAACATAACGGAACTGGAACGATTGGTTTGCCGGCAGGAAAACAGAAACGGAAAAGCTGCCGTCTTTCAGCCGTTTCATGGGAGTGGCCGTCAGGGACCAGTCGTTGAATTCCGCGGCCAGCACAGCGGAATCAGCCTGTTCTGGATTTGGGTATTTAAAAGTCACTCTGCATTTTTGTCGTGTTTTAGTGTAACTTTTTTTCAACATAGGTCTCTCCTTGGAAGGTTGCCTTGTCCATAAAATGGGAGTATTGATTGGCAGAACTAAAATCCGGCATTGCCCCTTGAGCTTTAGGGTGTCCTTTAGTTTTTCCTGTATGGTATAATGTAAAACCCTGCGCTGCTCTGGTCAATGCCCAATCGTCAATCAGAAGAAACAAATAAAATGTTTTTCGGATAGTAACTGTTTTGCTGATACCTGAATAGTTACTCCGGATAAAGAGAGTTGAATGGTAAAAAAATTACGGAAAAACAGTAAAATACCAGAACTG
>JALXCX010000326.1 GCA_026990725.1 Desulfobulbaceae bacterium | reverse complement strand
TCCTTGCCGCGTTTGAACTTGCCGACATAAGTCTGTCGAGCAGCATATGTATATCCTGTCTTGCCGCCAAGAGCCCCTTTAACCGTCCAAAGTGCCTTGTTGTGATTTCGGAGAAGCTGCCCATAAGAAGTTTTAATCTTTGTTCTCCTCATACGCCGGGCAAAATCCTTGTCCTGCATGGCATGCCTGAAAATATGAGCCAGATCTCGGGCCGTGGTGTGCTGCCCCCTGGCTGTCAACCCGTTCGCTGTTCGGCAAATGGTTTTTTTGGCGCCCCAAAGCTTTGCTCTGAGAGTCATCATGTGGGCAAATTTCTTTTCACTGCCCCCGATCCTTTCAGCAAGTGCAACACTTGCATCGTTGGCAGAAGCCAAAAGCACCGCATTAATCAGGTCATCAGCCCTGTATCGTCTTTTTCTATCCAGATAGATTTTGGATCGAGGCATCTGCTCGGCATGCCGGGTAACCCTTACCAGGTCATTTTTCTTTAATGACTTAATGGCAATCATCCCGGTCAGCACCTTGATTGTGGAGGCCGGCTGACGGGGCAAATCAGGGTTTCTGGCATAAATTGTTTCACCGGTATCCGCATTGAGAATCATGACGCTTTTTGCTGTGATCTTCCCACGGAACCTGACTATTGGAGCAACTCTCCGGTGTCTACGAACAACATGTCCTCTTGTTTTTACCTTGGAAATATCTGCAAAATTCCCAAGAGTGACGACACGGGCAAGACCGCTGTCAACAGGCGGCATACTCCTGCGCGCAAGTCCTGGTTTATACTTGGCATGGCTGCCAAGTATCGGGATGGGCGCAGCTTGTACTGACACGGGGCTCGACCAGAAAAAAATCAAAGCAACTGTCAAAAAAAGATATCTACACATAGAGTTAGATCAACTTGTTCACGTTAAATGAGAGCTTTTAATATTTTTTATATTGCAGACTCTTTCATGTCAAGCATTTTAGCCGAATTCAATTGATTATTTCTTATTTTACAAAACCTGCTAGCATTTGACTTTGTACCTTTTTGCTGTAATATTTCTTGTTTATATGTGTACAATAATGATACTCTACATACAATTTGCTCATAAAAAAGGCCGCTCGAACATGGAGCCCGCTTATCCACATATTGATTACTTAAATAATAACAATATATTGTGAACATCAATAAAAAAATCTCTCTGGAAAAGAATCTGCCTGTCCGTCAGGAACAGGCGGCTAATCTTAATGAACTCCTTGACACGTGCCTGGCCAAATATGCTGATTTAAACGCGATCGGCATGGCTCTGGGAAAACCCCTGACCTACAAAGAATTGCACGATAGGGTCCTTGTTCTTGCTGCTTATTTACAAAGTTGCGGCATCAAGGCTGGCGACCGGGTAGCAATCCTTGCCGAAAACTCGCACAACTGGTGCACTGTCTATCTGGCCATTGTCCGGGTTGGTGCCGCATGTGTCCCAATCCTGCCAGACTTGCCGGAAGCAGACGTTCACCACATTTTAAGCGAGATGAAATGTGACCTCCTGTTTATCACCAAGCGTCAAATTGAAAAAATTTATGATTTAGAATACAAAGTTGCCCGGATAGTCAGCCTTGATGATTATCTTGACGATTCGGGACTTGTCAAGCTCACCACCTTTACAGATTTTCTGGCTGCTGCCGAAAACGAGTTTGCGGAGCAGCTGGCTCAAAATGAACTGCAATTTCCCGAAGTATCCGGCGACCAGCTTGCTTCAATCCTTTACACCTCAGGAACATCTGGTTTTTCCAAGGCTGTCATGCTCAGTCATTCCAACCTCTGTGCCAATGGCTTTGCCACCTCAAATGTTATAGCCCTCGCCCCGGGAGCCGTCTTTTTATCTGTGCTTCCCATTTCTCATACGTATGAATTTACTGCCGGCTTTCTGCTGCCTCTTATAAAGGGGGCCTGTATTTATTATGCCGGCAAAACACCTACCCCCATGGTTTTACAGAATCTTTGCGGCAAAGAGCGTCCCCATGTCATGCTGATTGTTCCGTTGATCATGGAAAAAATCTATAAAAAAAGGATTCTGCCTGCTGTAGAAAAAAGCAAAATGCTGACCCTGGCCTGTAAGTTCAGTTTTGGTCGAAAACTGGTCTACCGAAGCATTGGCGCCAAGCTGCTTAACTTCTTTGGGGGCAGACTGCAGGTCATGGGTATTGGCGGTGCCGCCTTAAACCCTGAAGTGGAATCCTTTCTTCGCGACGCCGGATTTCCTTATCTAGCTGGTTACGGCTTAACAGAGTCTGCACCACTTCTTGCCGGCGGGCCCACAGGAGACAAAACCATTGCTCTTGGCTCCGTCGGCAAACCGGTTCCCGGAGTGACAATTCGCATCGACTCACCAGACCCGAAAACCGGAATAGGAGAAATCACAGCTCAAGGACCAAATATCATGCAGGGCTACTGGAATGACCCCGAAGTCACCAATGAAACATTTACCGACGACGGCTGGCTCAAGACCGGTGACCTTGGAATGATTGACGAAATCGGGAATCTCCATATCAAGGGCAGATCCAAATCCGTAATAGTGCTCGCCAATGGCGAAAATGTCTACCCTGAGGCCATTGAACATAAGCTCAACACCTATCCGTTTATTGTCGAATCTCTGGTCGTGGACAACATGAACATGCTGGAAGCGTGGATTTACCCGGACTACGAATTTGTTGATGCCCAAACCCAGGGCCAAAGCCGACAGCAGCGGCATGAATTTATTTCAGAACAGCTTGATCGAATCCGAAAAGAGGTGAATGAGCGGCTGAGCCGCCAGTCCCGCCTTTCACGAGTTCTTGAACGACGCGAACCTTTTATTAAGACAGCAACACATAAAATAAAACGTTATCTGTATGCCTCTGACAAGATGGGCATGTAGTGTTTCATCAGCTCTTCTACTCAAGCAAATCGGGAACACCCCCGTCCCATAATACTAAAAAAATTTCCTACAGGAGGAAAATGATGAAGAAAAAAATTGCTGTTGCCACTCTGGGCCTGATGTTTGTGGCCGGTAGTGCCTACGCATCCGGCTACAGAATACCCGAGCAGTCAGTTAATTCGACGGCAAAAGCCGGGGCCAATGTAGCCTATACACCCAGTGCTGATGCCGCTTTTTTTAACCCGGCAAACATCTCGTGGCTGGACAATGCAAATCTTTTCGAAGCCAACGTGACATACATCGGCCTCAAGGACATTACCTACAGAGACAACCGAACCTCCAGCTTCAACGGCGAAGCGGATATGGAATCCTTTGTCGTTCCCACATTTTTTCTGGTATCCAAAGATTACAACGGCATGCGATTGGCCCTCAGTCTGGATGCACCTGCAGGCCTGTCCAAAAAATGGCCGCAGCCTTTCCCGCGTACCTTTGCCGAAGAGTTCAGCTTGACAGTTCTGGAAGCCAATCCGTCCATTGCCTACAAAATCAGTGACCGATTTTCTGTTGCTGCCGGCATTCGCGGTATTTATGCCGATGCAACTGTCAGCAGCGCAGGAAGGATTTCCCGCAGCTTTGGCGGAGTAACGGCCAAACGACACATGGATGGCGATACCTGGGAATGGGGCTACAACCTTGCCGCGACATACCGCCCGGTAGAAAACATGAACGTTGCTGTTACCTATCGCTCAAATGTCGATCTTAACCTTGAAGGCGATGCCTCTCTGGCGACCTCCGCCTCCTTTGCCGGCAGCCCGACCTACACCGGTGATGGTGAAGTCGAAATTCCCCTGCCCGGTGTTCTGGCCATTGCCGGATCCTACACATTTTTCGACAAACTGACCGTGGAACTGGAATATGACCGGACGTACTGGTCAGAATATGAAACCCTGGACTTTAAATACCCGACGTCACTGAACAACATGTTCCTGACTGCTGCTTTTGATGCACCAAAAACAAAAAACTGGGACGACACAGACACCTGGCGTATCGGTGTAAGCTATGAGATTAATCCGTCATTTACCGTGATGGCCGGGTTTGCAATTGACGAGAACCCGGTTCCCGACGACACTCTTGGCTTTGACCTGCCCGACTCTGACGCCCAACTCTATTCATTAGGCTTGCGTTACAGCGTGAATAATAACATCGACATCGGCATGGCCTATCTGTATGACGATAAAGATTCACGCAGCGTCTCCAATGAAGTGGTTAACGGTACATTTGACGGTGCCGGTGCTCACCTCATCACCGTAGGGTTATCTTATAAACTCTAACCCCCCTTGCCACCAGAGCAGATGACTCCGGTCATACCGACAAAAAAGGCGAATCAGATGAAACTGATTCGCCTTTTTACTAACTGTTGTTTCATATTTTTTTCTCTATCGCAACTCAACCTCCAGGATAAGAAACACAGGAGTTATTCCTGTGAACAATGATTCCGCCAGCAGGTGGGGTCTGAAGCCAGATAATCCCCGGTGAGCTGAAAAGCCGCGCCACGGCAGCCGTAGCATTCTTCGGCTTTATCACAATCCCGACATTCACCTTTAATCATTTCCCTGTAATTCTTCAGATTGTTGATAACTTCACTCGTACTTATAATATCCGCCAGCCTGTTCTCCCTGATATTTCCCACAGGAATGGTCACCCCGACACAGGGCATGACATCGCCCGTTGCCGAAACCAGGCAGGAAACCTGGTGCCGCATGCACTTGTTGCCGACCAGGGGTGGCTGCGGTTCCCAGTCTCGTCCATATTTTTCACGGTCAATGGCTGAAAGCTTTTGAAACAGGCGCTTGAGCTGCATACCGTCAACACTCAGCCAACTCTTGTTTTCAACTGCGTTTTCCTGGGGAGTTATGACTTCAAAATATGGCTCTATTCTTTCCTTACGCAACCACTCCCACATGGCCGGCAACTCATCAATATTCTGCTGACAAATGACCGTGCTGATGGCAAGAAAAAGATCGTCTGACGGATACCCGGCCTGTTGAAGGTTTGCCAGAGCCGTACCTATAATTGCGCCAGCACCTGCTTTGCCTGCAAGTTTATCCTGGATGCTCTCGTCAAAGGAATTCCGCTTCAGTGCCACCCGCACGCGGTTTTCCGCCAGTACACGGGCAAGATCAGCATCTATGCCCGTCCCATTGGTAAACAGCTCTATGGCAAGCCCCTGGCCACTTAAAAAAGTTATCATTTCCTGAATATGGGGGTAGATACTTGGCTCCCCCCCCAGGATAATAATCTTGCCGGCGCCTAATTCCTTTGCCTGGAGAATAACATCTTTTATCTCTTGTCGAGTCAGTTCATTGTTTAGTTGGGATTTTGTGGGGACATAGCAGTAGGAACAGCGGAAATTACAAATCCTGCTGAATTCTATTTCCATGGACAGCAACCGGCCTTCAGCCACTGCCCGCTGAATTTCCTCTTCGCTAAATTCAAGATTATATATCTGCATAGTTACTCAATAACCCTCAAGATCTTTAAATTTATTCAGATTTTCCCAACGCGCTACTTCACGCTGGTACCTGCCCTCCCAGCCAATTTCACGCATCATTCTCTTATACCGCCACTGAAGAAATGGTTTCATAACAAAACGCCATATTGGAATCCACAACCGCCCCTGAGATCTGGTTTTTTTATCAGGATCCCAGAACCCCAAGACCCGTTGACGATGGTACCAGAAGAGATACTGCAACTGTTCCGCATCAAGAAATCTGGTCCGGACATTAGCCCACAACCCATTGTATTTACTTAAGTCATTCGGATTTTCAACCAGGTTCTCTGCCAGCAGAGAAGCCCGTATTCCGGTTTTAGGATACGGGGTCAAAATCTGGCAGTATGCAGCGTCTGCACCAAGCTCTTTATAAAACTGATAATTTGCAATTATTGCCTCTTCATCATCGTTTGGAAAACCAAAAATCAATCCGGCAAGAACCATTAAACCGTGCCTGTGACAAATATCAACGGCTTTTCTGGTAGCAGAACAGATATTTCCTTTTCCGGCAGTAACCAGATTTTTTTTAGAGATATTCTCAATCCCCAGAAAAACCGAACAAAATCCGGCTTCCGCCATTTTAGAGACCATTTCCTCGTTCTGCGAGATGGATATACAATCTGCCTGTACCATGAGATGAAGCCCCTTATACTTCCTGGCAATGATTGCCTCGCAGAGTTCAGCAACCCGCCTGGGACTGAGCACCATGTTATCATCCACAAGAAAGACCCAGCGCACCTTTTGCCCGTAATAAATAGCATCAAGATCTTCAAGGACCCGGCTGATGGGATAGGTCCTGAATGTGCGACCGTACATGTGTTTCATGGAGCAGAAATTACATGACCTGGTGCATCCACGGGAAGTTTCCAGTACTTCTATCCGGTGATAGATAAAATGATAACCACCGGTTAATCGTCGTTTATCACGTATTGGAAGCCGTATTTTTTCAAGATCGGCTATCGGCCCCCGAAGGTTATGGTGCCAGCCGTTCTCATCTTTCCAGGACAATGAAGGAATCTCTGTCAGAGGATGTTCCCGGGCCAGCGCATTGACCAATAACCGGACAGGAATTTCCCCTTCACCCCGGATCATAAAATCAACAACATCGGCCTGGCGGGTCAAGGCAATTTCTTTGGCCATCAGTGTTGCATGGTACCCGCCAATCACAATCTTGACCCCGGGCAAAATTTCTTTAATCAGACCGGCAATTTTTATACAGGTATCGTACTGCCAGGCCATGGCTGACAACCCGACCAGATCTGGTTGTATTCTTTTAAGGGTCCGATTCAAATATTTTTTTATGGATCTCCGCTTTCTGATCAGGTCGATTAAAAAGACCTCATGCTCAGCATCAATATTGCCGCCAATACTTGCAATGCCAAGATTGGGCAGATGAAAAGCCGCCTCATGTATGATGATCGGCACGACATCGGGCATGGAGATCAAAACAAGTTTCATAGCTGATGATCAATACTCTTCAGAACCGTTCCGGCAGGTGTCTACCGGGCTCAAATAGTGACGTACAAGATTCTCAAAATCTGCAGATGAGAGAGATCTATGAACGTTGTCCGTCTCGACCACACCGGTAAGCGTCACGGTGATTATATTATGAATTGCACCGGCAAACATGAACTTGCCAGGGGGAAAAAGTTTGTCCGTATTTTTGATGGTGATAAATACAAGCGGAGCTTTCGACAGACGGGCAATCTTAAACGCACCTTTGTTTAACTGACCCATCGCCCCGGTTCGGCTGCGGGTTCCTTCTGGAAAAACGAACAAAACACCACCGCTCTTAAGATAGTTATCCATTTTTTCCACCTGGTCAATCATCATTCCGGCAAAACGCCCCTTTGTTGAGGCAGGCAAATACCCAGAACCACGGAGAAGCCAGCCAAACACAGGGAAGTTGAAAAAATTACTTTTTACAATGGTTTTTTGCCGGTCAAACAGCGCTATCAGGATTAACGGATCAAGATATGAGGTATGATTACAAAGAACAACTGAGGATTTTATCCGGTGAATTCGTTCATCAATGCGCCAGCGATGTCTGGGAAAGAGAAGGCGGACAAGAAAAAAAAAGCCCTGATAAAAGAGGCTGTTGATTCGTTGAAAGGCGTGTTCTTTTTTACCCGCTATCAGATAAGACGGGAGGTAAAAGAAAAAAATAAAAAAAATTCCAACACCTAGAAAATAGAGCCAAAGCAAAGAAGTTGCAAAAAACGAGAAGAAAAAACCTTGACCACAGTCTGCAGCCCGGACCTCTTGTCCATCATTCATGCAGGCCATTGCTGATAACCAGGCAGGTATTCACCCCGCCAAAAGCAAAATTCTGCACAGCCGAGATATTAGCTGTGATCCCGCTCACCCCCTGGGTATGCCGGAGCATACTGCAACGCTCGTCGACATGCTCAAGATTAAGCGTCGGAGCAATAAAACCCTGCTCCATCATATACAGGGTCATAATCATCTCGATGGCCCCGCAGGCCCCCATGGTATGGCCCATGTAACTCTTCAGGCCTGTTACCAGAGGCCCGTCTCCATACACATCATACATGGCCTGGGATTCTATCACGTCACCCATTTTAGTTGCTGTGGCATGGGCACTAATAAAATCCACTTCATCTGCCGGGATACCCGCATCATTAAGAGCCAGATGCAACGTTGCTGTAATGCCTTCTAAATTTGGCAGGATAAGATCCCCGCCATTATTGTTGGAAGAAAAACCGATAATTTCCCCTATTATGTCAGCCCCCCTTGCCCTTGCCGACTCCAGCTCCTCCAGCAGAAGAATACCTGCGCCTTCACCAACCACCAGACCGTCCCGATCTTTATCAAAGGGACGTGGTGTTGCCTGGGGCGTCTCGTTATAATCGACTGAACAGGCAAGAAGATTGTCAAAAACAGCCACAGTGGTTGTATCGTATTCGTCTGCGCCTCCGCACAGCATGGCATCCTGCATGCCGTATTTGACCATTTCATAGCCAAGACCGATGGACTGGCTCGAAGTCGTACAGGCCGTAGAGGAGGCAATCACCCTGCCGGTAATACCAAACATCCGGGTAATATTGACTGCAGTGGTGTGGACCATGGATTTGAGATAATCCACAGCACCAATAGAAGAAAACTCTGATTTTGATTTGCTGAAAAAAGTTTTGTAAATATCACGCTGCACAGTCGGGCTGCCATGGGTGGAGCTAAACGACACGCCAAGCCGCCCGGAGCTGATAAAATCAGGGGCAAGGCCAGAACCTTTGAGCACATCTTCTGCCACCTTACAGGCATAATAGGCCACAGGCCCCATGGTTTTACGGTATTGCCTGGAAAAACCAAAATCAAGCGGATAATCCACCGTGCCGAAGACCCGGGAGTGGATGTACTCGGTAAGAAGTCCGTCATCCCGAAGCGGTTTAACCCCTGAAGTACCCGAACGCAGGCTCCGGACGATGTCTTCCTTGCCATAGCCGATCGGTGTTATGGCCGAACACCCTGTAATAACAACCCGACGTGTCATGAGTCTGTTCAGCTTTTGCGGGAGTCCGCCAGCGCCTCAATATAATTAAGAATGTCGTTAATGGTCCGAATGGACATGGCCTGTTCCTTTTCTTTCCGGTCCAGAGTGAATCCCAGGATTTTTTCTATCTTGGCCAGCAGTTCAATGGCATCAATGGAATCAAATCCATGGTCATCACGCAGATTATCGTCAAGCCCCGGATTTTCAAATTCAAAGTCATCGGTGAGAATAGAGAGGATCTCTTCCTGAAGTTCTTTTCTGGTCATAATAGGTCGAAATAGAGTTAGCTACAGATCAATAAGTAACGAAAATAAGATACTACTCTTTTTCCATGGAAAAAAAAAGTCTGCCAAAATGTTAGACAATAAAAGGCTCAAAATGATACCACTCAAACGGATGCTCCCGCAATGTCTGCTCAAGTAAATCCGCATATTGCTGTGCTGCTGTCTGGATACTCAGCTCACGGTTTTTCCGTTCTGCCTGGCTGATCACAATAGGCTCACAGAGGACAAAACTATACTGGCGGCGGTCTGTACGAAAAGTAAAAAAGGGCAGCAGAGGGGCGCCGGTCAGCAGGGAAAGAATATAGGGCGCTGCCGGAATCCTTGCCTTATGCTGTAGAAAATCAACATCAACATGCCTCTGTTCAGGCTGCCAAAGCATATCTCCGGTCATGGAAACAACGCCTCCCGCCCGCAGGTGATGAATTCCCTCCACTCCCTCAAAGGGCGAACCGCCATCTTTACCCACGCCGACTATCCGGATACCCGCATCTCGCAGATGCTCTTTCTGCTGCCGCTCAATCTGCTCTTTTTTCCTGATCCCCATATAGAGAAGCAGGCTAATATCCAGCCCCTGCTCCTGCAAGAGGTGAGCGGCAATATCCCAATTCCCAAGATGTGACTGGAGGATGACAGCGCCCTGTCCTTTCTTGATATTCTTTAAATGCTCAATTCCAGTTGACCGGTATTCTATACGTTTAGGGTCCATAGCGAGCAAAAAACGATCAAAATGGATAGTGGTGAAATTCTGGAACTGCCGGAACGTACAGAAACGATGATAGCTGTGGCTTCTTGCGGGAAACAGCAGGCTGTAAAATCGAACACTCTCACGGGTCCGGGATGGAAAACAAAAAAAACCTGCGGCAATGACCCTGGCTGTAACAGAAAAAAACCATGAGCCGGCCAGTTGGCTGATCCTGATCAACAGCTGATACCATCTACCTCCCATGGCTCAAAAAATCCCTGAAAAAAAACGGCTTATGAGAAGACGGGAAAACGTTGCGCTGTTGCGCCAGAAATCAACAAAGGGGCGAAAATGGGAAATTCGTTCATGCCCCTGATAAATCACCCGCACCGGGGCCTCAAGTACAGAAATATTATTTTGCTTTGCCCGAACCAGCACCTCTACTTCAAACTGAAACCGTCTTGCCTTAACCGGCAAATCAAGCACCTCCGGTAGAGGATACAGCCGAAACCCGCTCTGGGAATCAGCCACCCAGGGCCCACCTGCCGCCCAGACCCAGAAATTGGAAAAAATACGGCCAAACCGGCTGGTCCAGGGAACTTTTCTATCCTGCATCCCCTGTCGCACGCCTAGCACCAGGGGTCGTTGTCCCTGAGGAACCGCTGCCAGTAACTGTTTGCAATCTTCCGGATGATGCTGTCCATCGGCATCAAGAGTAATGGCCCAGTCGTATTGTTTTGCGGCATGGGCAAAGCCAGTGAGCAAAGCCGCACCCTTGCCAAGGTTATCTCTGTGACGCAAGACGGTAATCCGCTCTGTTCCAGCAAGCAGATCCCAGGTCGTATCCGTTGAGCCGTCATCAACAACAAGAACCGGTATTTTCAGGGGCAGACAGGCAGCTATCACCTCTGCCAGACGCTGGCTATGATTATACGCGGGGATAATAATTACGGTCTTCACTTCTCTTCCCTGGGCACAAAGGCCATTGCCCATGTTCCCGGCCCCATATGTACCCCCGAAGTCAGTGAAAGAGGGCAAATAATTATTTCTGCCCGGGGCTTTTCATGCTGAAGTGTTGGCGCTGCAATCTGTTCAAGCCATTTTCTGTTATCTGAATACTGAAGAAGAATCAGAATATTGTGCTCAGTCTCACTGGCAAGCCGCCTTCGGGCAAAGGCCAGTTGCTCATCGCGATTACGGACAACGCCCTTTTTCACTACCCCTTCAGCCATGGGGCTGATCACCGGTTTCATATGCAGCAGGTCACCCAAAAAACTCTTTGTTCTTGAAATCCGCCCGCCCGCTGCCAGATAGCTCAGGCTGTCAATAAAAACGTATTCCCTGCATACGGTGCACTGCTTTCGAGCAAACCGTTCCACGTCACGATAACCCCGGGCTTCTCTGGCAAATCCGGCCGTTGTCAGACCAATGAGTGCAAGTCTTCCTGAGGCAGCGCCACTGTCTATAATTGTAAAACGACCCTCTCCATCATGTTTTGCCTGCCAGGCTGCAGCTGCTGCGTAATTTCCTGTATAAACCGATCCGGTACAGATATACAAAACCCGTTCATACTGCTGCAAAGCAGTTGCATATTGTTGATGACGCTCATAATTTGAGGCCTGAGCAGTGGTCACCCGTTGCCCGGCCCGTTGTCTGCGATAAATTTTTTCCGGAGGACAAAGACTTTCCGGCCAGGAGCCATCCTCTGCAACAATATAGCTGTCCAGCAGGGTAATACCCAGCGCCTGAGCAGTCTTCCGGTCAAGGGAGCCGGCAGCATCTGTGAGAATATGTACAGGTCCCGCAGGATCACAGGACTGTAAAGCCTGTCCGGCCATGTTTTCTTCCTTCCAGCTCAACACCACGCCCATGGCCTGGAGTTTTTCACGCACCTGCTCAGGCTGGTTTGAATGCAGATGGATTTTCAGGCCCTGCTCCTGCCTGCTGACCACAATGGAATCACCAAGGGAGACAAGTTCTTTTTGACCAGGACCTTCCTGATTACCTGGTTTAAAAACCACATCAATACAGTGCCCTGTAACGGCCTCTGGCTGCCAGCCTGCGTTTGGAGCAAGTTTTTCACCAAAGAGCCGGGAAAGAGAAGAGGTTGGGCCGGGAAAATTGGTCAGGGCTTTAAAAAATCCCTCGAAAAAAACAAACATGGCCAGTGCCCCGGCATCAACCACGCCTGCTTCCCGCAATTCAGGTAACAGGTCGCAGGTTCCAAGAACTGCATTCTGCAGCTGACCGCATAAGGGAAGAAACTCCACTTGCGTAACTGGTTGCAGATCATCTGGTAATAGAGCGGACAGGCTCTCAAACACATCCAGCATGGTGCCGCTGCGGGGGGCAAGAACAGACTGACGGGCACTGGCAAGGCCTTCCCTGGTCATGGCGGCCAGGTGGCGCGGATTGCTTGCCCGTAAAAATTTCCTGAAAAAAGCGACTGCGATATTACCGGAATTTCCCACAGCCGCCCGTCCAAGCAGCTCGGGCAGTTCCGCATGGCTGAGATTTTTCTTCTGTAATGGCGCTAGACTGATACGAAGATTGGCCCCGGTATCCCCATCAGCCACAGGAAAAACATTGATCGTATCAATCAGATCAGACCAGGAAGCAAGACAGCTGTACCCTTTTGCAGCAGAGGCAAGAATACGGCTCATCAGCTCAATAATTGACGAATTGCCCCATGATCGTATTTACCGGCAGCGGTCATGGGAATTTTCTCAATAATCCTGATAACACGGGGAACTGCGTACGGCTCGAGCATATCCTGCAAACCACTTCGTACAGCAGGTATTTCAAGTGATGCTGTCTGAATAAGGGCGCATATCCTGTTTTCCCGGCCTCCGGAGTCCGTCAATGTTTCAACAACACAATCCTCCACGCCCGGCTGCTGTTTAATTGCCTCACAGATCTCATCAAGATCCACCCGCTTGCCGCCGACTTTAATAACTGTATCAACCCGCCCTTTCAAGAGAAATCTGCTTTCTCCTTCGGCCTCAACCCGGTCATTGGTGACAAAAAAACCATCTCCATCACGAAGGGTTTGCGAAGAGACATAAGCCGAACGCACAGCCAGACGCGAATCATCGGTGATCTTCCAGTCAACTGTCGAAAAGGGAGAAAACAGGGTTTCTCCGGCAAACCTGCTTCGAGTGGCAATACCTCCAGTCTCCGTTGATCCATACACCTCAATGACCGGCACCTTATTGAGCTCACAAAACTGTGCATTATCAAGAGGATCAAGCATTCCGGCAGAAGAAACAGCACACCGAAGCGTCCCGGAATTGAGCGCCTGATTTCTGAGGGCGCGGTAATGGGCCGGGACCGCGGCCAGGATGGTTGCCTGAATATTCTCTACAACCTCGCTTATTTCAGCAGGAAAAGAAGGAATATCTCCAGCCACGGAAGCACTGCTCACCAGTGGCAGCAGTACAGCGAAAAGCAACCCGTAAATATGGCAGGGGGACACCGTGGCAACAATAGTATCTCCTGCAGTAAGATGAAAAAAATCAGCAAGAAAAACAGCCTCAGCAACAAGATTTTCACCACTTTTTGACCAGATGGCAGGTGCGCCGGTGGTCCCTCCGGTAAAAAGGCGCACCAGATCTGCCTTATAATCAAAATCGGCTGTAAACTGTTTTTCAGTTGTTATTTCCGGCCAGAGAACAACTGCGCCCTCAGGAAGAATATCCGCCTGTTCGGCCCGCTCTGCAATAACAGCGGTAAAACCTGCCGCATTCTGCAGCCGGACAAGAGCACGTTTTGAAAGGGCATTTGGCAGCAGCAGCGTTGTGCCTCCGGCAAGAGCGGCCAGTAGAGCCGCCGCGACAACAGCCTTATCTTCTGTTGCAAGGCAGACATTTCCCAGATGATGCTCAGTAAAGAGATTTTGCAAATGAGCCGCCATTGCGTAGACATCTGCATAACTTCTACCGCCGCAGACAAAGTCCTGGCGCGGATGCAGGGGAGCTGACGGCAGCCAGCCTGTGCAGTCGGCCCTGGTCCGTTTTTCCTTCATCTTACCTGGCATTTTTCCCAAACGCCTGGCCAGCAAGACTTCTATCCCTGGGGACAAAGGTACTGTCTGCCATCTCTTTTTGCACAACCTGCTGAAAAAGCTTAAACATTTTTACTTCCTGCGGTTCATCATGATAAAAACTGTTCCAGGCATAATCAAGCAGCTCCTGCAACCGTTCCGGGCTCATCTGCTTGGGCTGAAACACCACCTGATCGGCTGAATATTCATTCCAGTCATAGGTAAGAATGCGTTTTTGCTCGTCCAGTTCCTTAAAAGCCTTGGTATGCGGGAAAGGTGTCAACACCGTAAATTCTGCCAGATCCAGCTCGATTTCCAGTAAGAAATCAACAAGTTCCTTAATAAAATCTTCGCTATGACTGTCAAGACCAAGCAGAATTGTCCCTTCCACGCCTATGCCGTGGTCATGATAACGTTTGATGCGCTCTTTTATATAATCCGAGGTGTCAAATACGGCCTGATACACATACCAGGCACCGGCCCGGGCTGCCAGATCAAGAACTTCAGGTTTGTCCTCTATCGGGTGGGAGCACCATTTTTTCTTTAAAGGAATCATCTCCGTAAACAGATCTTTTTCCCACTGGGTGTCCTGGGCAAGAGAGTTGTCCACAATAAAAAGACGATTGTTCTCAATACCGGCCATTTCCTCCACAGCCACATCAATGGGTCGCGGCCGGAAAGAACGCCCGCCCAGATACGCCACAGCACACGGATAACAGTTGAACTTGCAGCCCCGGGAGGCATGCATCAGGTCAACCATTTGTACCCCTTTATAATTATAGAGCCTGCGGTCTAGAATATCACGTCGAGCCGGACCAACCAGCTTGATATCAGGCCGGTCATTCATGAAATTATACACAGGCTCAAGCGCATTGTTGCGAAAATCCTCCAACACCTGTTCCATCCGGGTTTCAGCCTCGCCAAGAAAGACAGAATCGGCATGGAGCATGGTCTCTTCGGCATGCAGCATGGTGGAAATACCGCCAAATATGACTTTGACTCCTCTGGCCCGGTATCTATCTGCAATCTCCCACCCCCGCTTAACCTGCACGGTCAGCATCATGGAAATACCTACAAAATCGACATCTTCGTCAAAATCAATCTCCTGGAGGTTTTCATCAACAAAATCAACATCAACATAATCAGGCAGAGCTGCCGCAAAGACCACAGGCCCATGGGGTGGTAAATGAAACTCGGTCTGCCGGCTCAGCTTATGCCATTTGGGATATATAAGTTTAAATTTCATGCGATAAGAAAGAGGATAATGATAATAACCTGCCCCGCAGTAAGCGAAACGGGGCTCATATGTATTTTACGCCCCAAAGGACGGGGTATGGGGCCCAATATCAACAAAAAAGTAAAAAAACAACCCGTCTACTGTAAACGCTGAATTTTATACATGAGTAATGTAGCCGATGCCCCGATTTTTGCCAACGGGTTCATGACCGGGAACAAATATTATTCCCG
>JALXCX010000325.1 GCA_026990725.1 Desulfobulbaceae bacterium | reverse complement strand
TCTCCTGTATCCACTGTATCACTTGCTTTTTTGTAATCTCTTTATCAATCACTCCACCGGCGATAATCAAAGCGTTCAAGTCAGGAGCATTGTGAAAACCATATGCCGGAGTGATCTGAAAGTTGCCTCTTGCGTTTACGCTTGTTCCGTCCTGGCTGATCAGAAATGTATGAAAGGGAGTATCATTTTCACAGATTCTTGCAGCTGTAGAAAACACCTCAAATGGTCCTGAAAAATCTAAGACCTCAGCCTGGTCAAAAATGTAAATTCCAATGTTCAAATTGTTTTCCTCTCAATTTTTTAGCACCGGTTTTTCCAAAACTCTGCCAGGTAGTGTTGGGGCGACAGCGGGCCATCCGGCGGAAGATCTTTGTCACTGTCACATTTGGTCAGGCTGCAAGGGAGTAGTCGTAATGACCTGCAAAGTCTGCCGGGCAATTTCAAGTTCTTCATTGGTCGGTATGACCAGAATTTTTGTGTTGCTTTCTCCCGCCTGTATAGCGTATGTGTTTTGGTGGTGCTGGTCATTTCTTATCGGATCAACGGTTATTCCAAATGGTTGCAGTCCTTCACAGCTCATTTTTCTGACCAGAGATGAGTTCTCCCCGATGCCGCCGGTAAAAATAAGACAGTCAACACCTCCAAGCGCGGCCATATAGCTGCCAATGTATTTTTTTAAACGGTAACAGAACATGGTCAGGGCAAGTTTCGCCCTGTTGTCGCCCCGGGCCGCTGACTCTGTGATTTGCCGCATGTCATTTTCACCGCAAATTCCTTTCAGGCCGCTTTGTTTATTCAGCATTCTGTCCAGTCCGTCCATATCCAGGCCTGTTTCCCGGGAAAGGTAGAAGAGGATTGCCGGGTCCAGATCACCACTGCGGGTGCCCATGATTAATCCTTCCAGCGGGGTGAGGCCCATTGAGGTGTCAATACATTTGCCGTTGTGAATCGCTGCGGCGCTCGCCCCGTTGCCCAGGTGGAGGCTGATGACCCGCAGCTCTTTCAGCGGTCTGCCAAGGTATTGTGCGGCCTGCCCGGCAACATAGCCATGTGATGTTCCGTGAAAGCCATAGCGCCTGACCTTGTTGTTTTTGTACAGCTTGCGGGGCAGGGCGTATAAATAGGCGTGTTCCGGGATGGTCTGGTGAAAGGCCGTATCAAAAACAGCAACCTGGGGCGTATCGGGCGCAAGCTCTCTGGACACTCTTATTCCGGCCAGGTTGGCAGGATTATGGAGAGGAGCCAGGGGGACCAGTTCTTCGATGGTGTGAATGATTTTGGCGTCAAGGAGGACCGGTTCGTGGAAATCCTCGCCGCCATGCACAACCCGGTGGCCGATGGCGGCAAGGTCTTCAACATTGTTCATGGTTCCGCTTTCACGCAGCAGTTCGGTCATGGCGCTGATGGCCTGGCGATGCTCTGTAAGATGAAGGGTTTTGCTGATTGTTCGCGTATCGCCCGGGCCGGTCTGGTAACGCAATCGGGCCGGGCTGCGTTCATCACCAATTTCTTCTATGAGCCCCGAGGCGGATACGGACAGTTCGGGCAGAACAAAGAGCTTGAATTTCAGGGATGAGGATCCGGAATTTATAACCAGTATTTTCACAATCCTGTCTCCGGAAAAATGAAGTTGACCGCAGGGAGAGTGCTCATTTTTTTGCCACCTCCTGTGCCTGAATTGCCGTAATGGCAACCGTGTTGACAATGTCTGGAACCAGACATCCGCGCGACAGATCATTGACCGGCTTATTTAATCCCTGCAGGACTGGTCCGATGGCCACAGCTCCGGAAGAGCGCTGTACGGCTTTGTAGGTATTGTTGCCGGTGTTGAGATCCGGAAAGATAAAAACAGTGGCCCGTCCCGCGACTTCGCTTTCCGGCATTTTTTTGCTCGCCACCGTGGCATCAATGGCGGCATCGTACTGGATAGGGCCGTCAATTTTCAGGTCAGGTCTTCGTTTGCGGGCTATCTGCACGGCTTCTCGTACCTGATCAACATCGTTGCCGGCACCGGAGTCGCCGCTGGAATAGGAGAGCATGGCGATAATCGGGTCAATCCCGAAAAGCCTGGCCGTGTTGGATGAGCTAATGGCAATGTCAGCAAGTTGTTCGGCGTTCGGGTTGGGATTTATCGCACAGTCCCCATAGACCAGAACCCTGGTGTCCATACACATCAAAAAAACCGACGAAACGAGCAGAACGTCCGGCGGTGTGCGAATGAACTGGAATGCGGGGCGTATGGTATGGGTGGTGGTGTGGGCAGCGCCGGAGACCATGCCGTCAACCATGTCTTTGTAGACCATCATGGTTCCGAAATAACTGACATCAGTCATCACATCGTGAGCATTGTCCATGGTGATGCCCTTGTGCTTGCGCAGTTCATAAAAAGTCTCGGCAAATTCGTTGCGTAAGTCCGAGGTCTCCGGGTTGATAAACTGTACATTCTCAAGTTTTAAGCCCAGCATGGCCGCTTTGGTCTTAATGACGTCTTCCCGGCCAAGGATGGTCAGGTCGACGACGTCACGCAGGCGCAGTATTTCAGCAGCCTGCAGAATACGCTCATCATTTCCCTCCGGGAGAACAATATGTTTCCGATCTTTTTTTGCCTGCTGAAAAATTGAATACTCAAACATCAGCGGCGACATGGTGGTGGAAGGCGTAAGGCGGATTCGCTCTTCCAGCGCCGGAATGTCAACACTTGCTTCAAAGAGTCCTAAGGCCCGGGCCACCTTGTGTTCATTGTCGGACCGGAGCTTACCGGTAACAGCTGTTGCCCGCATCACCGTGCGGTAGGTATCGCTTGGCACACGGTAAATTGGAATGGGCATATCGTCAATGCCCTCAAGCACATGGACAACAGAGTCTGCCGGGGTCAGATTGCCTGACAACAGGATTCCTGCCGGTGAAGGATAGTTTTTTGAGGTAATGGCCGCAAGGGTGGTAAAAATGATATCAGGGCGGTCACCTGGGGTAATAATAAGGTCATCTTTTTCGATATAATCAAGAAAGTTGGCCGGACTCATAGCTGCGACTTTAAAATCCAGCACGTCCCGTTTGAGTCCTGCCCTCGGGCCGCCGAACCAGTCAGCCTGCAGCTCTTCAATTATTTCTTCCATGGTTGGCCGATTGAGCCGCTCAATCTCCGGCATCAGGTCAATGGGAATATCTGTTGAGCATTGTTCTTTCACCATTGTGGCCGCTTCATCCATAAGAGCAGGGGTAACCCGGTTGACCAGGATAGCCAGCAACGGGCATTGCAGTTGTTTAAAAGTTTTTTCGGCAACTTTGAGATTCTCCAGCAGTTGGGTCAGAGAAAGTCCAAGAGCGGAGGAAACATACAGGGCCGGAGTCCCGAGTTCACGGGCTATCCTTATGGAAATGCCGAATTCGAAGGCATCTGACAAGTGGGTAATATCAGGCCCTTCGCAGAGCAGGAAATCGCATGTTTCTTCTGCGGCCTTGAATTTTCGGACAATCTCCCTGAACAGGCGACGCTCTTCACCCGCCGCAATCCAGGAGCGGGCCTGATCATAGGTGACGCCAACCATCTGTTCAGGCTCAAGGCTTACGTTGAATCGGCTGGAGATCAGTTTAATATGAGAGTCTTTTTCAGCCGCCACAGGGGATATGGCCCGAAAAAAACCCAGCTGGTTGATCCTGCAGGACAGCATCTCCATGATGCCAAGTGTAACGACAAGTTTGCCGCTATGCGGCTCAAGACTGGCAATGTACAGGTTATCAGCCATGGTGGGACTCCATGCAGAAAAGGGGGCAGCAGTGGTTTGTTTTCTTTTTCGTTGATGAACAGGAGAATACTACCACGAAACGACAGGCAAAAAAAGAACTACAGCAAAGGTATTTTTACCCCGGAAGAATATGGTGCCAAGTTTACAATTATGCAGCAGTCGAACAAATTATTGGAAGGTTGTGTCAAGTTTGTCCAGCGCTTTTTTCAGCATTATTTTTGAAACAGCAAAGTTGAGCCTGAACCATTTTTTGCCCGTTGGACCGTAAAGCAGGCCGCTGTTGAGGCCGAGTTGTGCCTCAAAAATCAGTTTTTTCATGATTTCATCATGGCTCAATCCTGTCTTTTGAAAATTAATCCAGGCCAGAAATGTTGATTCCGGGCACATAAGAGAGAGGCTGTTTATGGAAGAAATGCACTCTGCAAGTATATCCCGATTCTTTTGCAGGTAGGCAATCAGCTTTTTCTTGTACGTTTGACCGTTTTCACTGAAAAGCGTTCTTATAGCCGTTTTGGCCAGGAGGTTTATGTCGGCGGTATGCGTTGTATTCGCCTGAGTCTGAAAAAGTCTGTGTTGGTCTGTGTCCGGGAGCAAGACAAAAGATCCCTCTAGCCCGCTGGTGTTGAATGTTTTTCCTATTGAGTGCGCAACGAGAGTTTTGGGGCCGATCTCTTGAACAGAGAGTATTGACGTGTGTTGTTCGGGTGGAAAAACAATATCGGAATGGATCTCATCTGAAAAAAGAAAAACATCAAACTCATTGCAGATTTGGACCAGTTCAGTGAGTTCTGCCCGGGTCCAGACCCGTCCACTGGGGTTTTGAGGGTTACACAACAGCAGGAGCCTGACCCTGCCCTCGGCACATGCTTTTCTAAAAGAGGCAAAGTCGATGTAGTAGCGTCCCCGGTCAGGAAGGAGCGGGATATTCACCACGTTTCGTTGATTATATCGAATGGTTGAATAGAAACGTTCATAGACCGGAGA
>JALXCX010000324.1 GCA_026990725.1 Desulfobulbaceae bacterium | reverse complement strand
TCCTATCTGTTTGAGCGGGGGGTGAAGCGGGGGCGCAATCTGGACCTGCTTAATCTTCAGGCACCGGACGTGGTTTTCAGCGCCCATGAAGAGTATATCCGGGCTGGCAGCCAGCTTATCGAAACAAATACCTTTGGTGCGGGTCGATTTAAACTGCGTGAGTCAGGCGTTGGTGAACAGGTTTTTGCTATTAACCGGGCAGGGGCTGAAGTAGCATCCAAGGCCGCGGGGCATCAGGTGTATGTTGCCGGTTCTGTGGGGCCTTCGGGGATTACCTTTCCCCTTGATGAAGAGGATTTGACAGAAGGCGATATTCGCGACAGCTTTCGGGAACAGATGCGGGGGCTTGTTGCCGGTGGAGTTGATCTGCTGATTATTGAGACCTTTTCCAATCTTGATGAAATTCTTCTAGCCATAGGCGTTGCCAGAGACGAGTTTCCGGATTTGCCGATTATCAGCCAGATGGTCTTCCCTGCCAGGGCAAGAACCGTACGCGGTGATGACGCGTTAACCTGCGCCCGGAAAATGCGGGAGGCCGGAGCCGACGTGGTTGGTACCAACTGTGGACGCGGTATTGATGCCATGGTGCTGGCTATTGAAAAAATGTCTCCGCTTGCCGGAGAAGGCGTGCCCCTTTCGGCTTTTCCCAATGCCGGTATGCCGGAAATGGTTGGTCACCGGATGATCTATCCGGCCCAGCCCGGCTATATGGCCATCCGAGCCAAGGAGATGATTCGCAACGGTGTGCATCTCATCGGCGGCTGCTGCGGGACAACGCCTGCCCATGTGCAGGAGTTTCGCTCAGCGTTGCGGATTAAACCCGTTCGGGTGCGCGGCACGCAGGTTGAAGTATCAGGAGGAACTGAGGAGCAGGAACAGGGGGAGTCCCGCGTCGGCGGGTTTCTGGAAGGTCTTGCCAAAGGACGTCTGCCAATTATTGCCGAACTGGACCCGCCTACCCATCTTGATGCCAAACCGGTTTTGCGGGGTGCTGAAAAACTTGCCCAGGCCGGGGTTGATGCAATTTCCCTGGGTGAAAATCCGCTGGCTATTTTACGGGCCGGGAATCTTGGGGTTGCCTCGCTTATCCGCAGTAGAACGGGGGTGCAGACCATTATTCATCAGACAGGTCGTGATCTCAATGCCCTGGGGCTGCAGTCACGGATGATGGAGGCCCATCTTCTGGGTATAGAAGCTGTGCTGGCCGTGTCGGGGGATTCTGCGGCCGGTACGGATCAGCCTGGAGTAAGCGGGGTTTTTGATCTCCGTTCAAACGGTCTGATCAGGATGCTGGACGGCTTGAACCGGGGGGTTAATATGGCCGGGAGGTCTGTGAAAGAGCAGACGAATTTTTCCATTGGCGCCGCCTTCAGCTTCAGGCCGTCCAATCCGGGCCTGCAAATTTCCCGTTTGGAAAAAAAGGCCGCACTGGGCGCACGGTACGCCATGACCCAGCCTCTTTTTTCCCGGGACGAGATCGAGCAGATGATGGAACGGGTAGGCCAGTTGGATATACTTATTTTTCCCGGGATATTTCCTCTGATTTCCTCCCGCAATGCAGAATTTCTCCATAACGAAGTGCCCGGTATATCAGTGCCGGAAGAATTGCGAAAACAACTTGCCCGGTTTGAGGAAGTTGCCGATCAGCGTAAGGCCGCCCTTGAATATACCGGGAGACTGATAGAGGAAATTTCTTCTTTTGTTGATGGATTGTATTTAATCAGTCCCTTAAATAAATGGGATATTGTTCTTGAATTTGTTAACCAGGTCCGGGAAGCCGGCTGGAAAGGCAGTGGTCGGGCGGAAACCCTTTGCGCTGCATGAAAATTTAACAGGAGTTACATATGTCGAGTCATCTTTTTACCTCTGAATCTGTTTCCGAGGGGCATCCCGACAAGGTTGCCGACCAGATTTCCGATGCCATTCTTGATGCCATTCTGACCCAGGATCCACACGCCCGTGTTGCCTGCGAAAGTCTGGTGACCACCGGCCTTGCCATGATTGCCGGGGAAATCACCACCTCTGCCTGGGTCGATATGCCTGATATCGTCCGGCAGACCATACGCGAGATCGGGTATAATTCCTCGGATATGGGGTTTGACTGGCAGTCCTGCGCGGTTATGACCTCCATTGACAAGCAGTCATCTGATATTGCCCAGGGGGTGGACGAGGGCACCGGCCTTGATCTGGATCAGGGGGCAGGGGACCAGGGATTGATGTTTGGTTATGCCTGTGATGAAACCAGTGTCCTGATGCCCATGCCTATCACCTATGCGCACCTGCTGGTCAAAAGGCAGTCAGAAGTACGTAAGGCAGGGCTTTTGCCCTGGCTGCGTCCGGACGCCAAGAGCCAGGTGACCATCCAGTATGAAGATAATGTCCCCAAACGGATAGAGGCTGTCGTGCTTTCTTCCCAGCACAGTCCCGATGTCTCCTATGCTGATCTGAAAGAAGGCATTATGGAGGAAGTCATCAAGCCGATTTTGCCAACAGATATGCTTGATGAAAACACCAAATTCTTTATTAATCCCACGGGGCGTTTTGTGATTGGCGGCCCGGTTGGCGACTGTGGTGTAACCGGCCGGAAGATTATTGTTGATTCCTATGGTGGACGTGGTTCTCATGGTGGCGGGGCTTTTTCCGGCAAGGATCCGTCCAAGGTGGACAGGTCTTCCTCCTACATGGGGAGATATGTTGCCAAAAATATCGTTGCTGCCGGACTCGCAACAGAGGTGGAAGTACAGGTGGCCTATGCCATAGGGATTTCTCAGCCGGTGTCCATTAATGTGAAAACCTTTGGCACCAGCAAGATCTCTGATGAACGCCTGATTGGGCTTGTCGGTGAAGTCTTTGACCTGCGTCCCAAAGCCATTGTCCAGCATCTTGACCTGTTGCGGCCTATTTATCATCAGACGGCGGCCTATGGTCATTTTGGCCGGGAACTGCCGGATTTTACCTGGGAACGCACTGATAAGGCCGATGAGTTGAAGAGTGCCGCCGGCATTTAGTTTCGTTGCGCACGATCTGGTCCGGGCTGCTCACTGAAATCGGTCCGGATTCGTATCGTATTAATAAACTGCCTCGTTACAGGCAGTCGGGGGCGCCAAACTGTTTTGCGCCTCCATGGAGCGGGTATGAGACCTAAGCTCAGCATAAAAAACAAAAAACAAAAAAATTCTGCATTCGGCAGAGTGGAGTATGTAACTAATGAGTGATTATAAAGTAGCAGACATGGGACTGGCAGAGTGGGGGCGGAAAGAAGTCGCCATTGCCGAAACCGAAATGCCGGGGCTTATGGCTCTTCTGGAAGAGTATGGGGAGGCAAAACCGCTCAAAGGGGCCCGCATAGCCGGTTGTCTGCACATGACCATCCAGACGGCAGTGCTGATGGAAACACTGGTTGATCTTGGTGCTGAGCTGCGCTGGTCTTCCTGTAATATTTTTTCAACCCAGGATCAGGCCGCTGCGGCCATGGCAGCAGCGGGTATCCCGACCTTTGCCTGGAAGGGTGAAAACGAGGAGGAATTCTGGTGGTGTATTGAGCAGACCATCTTTGGTCCTGATGACTGGCGTCCTAACATGATTCTTGATGATGGCGGCGATCTGACCCTGCTCATGCACGAAAAATATCCGGAACTACTAAAAGATGTGCGTGGTATTTCTGAAGAAACCACCACGGGTGTTCACCGCTTAAATGAGATGGCCCGGGACGGCAAGTTGCTGACTCCGGCTTTTAACGTCAATGACTCTGTTACCAAATCAAAGTTTGACAATCTGTATGGCTGCCGTGAATCCCTGATTGACGGTATCAAACGGGCCACAGATGTGATGATCGCCGGTAAGGTTGGCGTTGTTGTCGGCTACGGCGATGTGGGCAAGGGCTGTGCCCAGGCATTACGCGGCATGGGCGCAAGCGTCATGGTGACCGAGATTGATCCTATCTGTGCCCTGCAGGCGGCCATGGAGGGATTCAAGGTCGTGACCATGGAAGAGGCTGCTTCGCTTGGTGACCTGTTTGTTACCTGTACCGGTAATCTGCAGGTCATCACCCGGGCGCATATGGATGTGATGAAAGACCAGGCCATTGTCTGTAATATCGGTCATTTTGATTCAGAAATTGATATTGCCGGTATTCGTGATCTTGAATGGGAGAACATTAAACCTCAGGTCGATCATGTGATCTTCCCCGACGGTAAACGGATTATTGTTCTTGCTGAGGGGCGTCTGGTCAATCTGGGCTGTGCCACCGGCCATCCAAGTTTTGTTATGAGTAACTCTTTTACCAATCAGGTACTCGCCCAGATGGAGTTGTGGAAGAATTCGGAGCAGTATGAGAATAAGGTCTATTTTCTGCCCAAAAAACTTGATGAGATGGTGGCCCGTCTTCATCTGAAAAAAATTAATGCCCATCTCACGACACTGAGCAAGGAGCAGGCAGATTATATCGGTGTAGAAGTTGAAGGACCGTATAAACCGGAATATTATCGGTATTAAGACGCAAATCCCCACGGCCTGTTTGTGGTTCATCAGGTCTGTTCATGCGGGTTATAGGGGTGCAGGGTGTTTTTCCTGCACCCTTTTCTTGTTGGTGCTGTTGTCGGGATGTGCCGGCCAGAAGACGCGGATACTTGAGGCCACGGCATATTGTGGTTGTTCTCTCTGTTGCTCCTGGGAGCGGGGCAGCTGGCAGTATCTGAAGCTTGATTTCTGGAACCGCTATGTAAGCGCAGGAAAGAACA
>JALXCX010000323.1 GCA_026990725.1 Desulfobulbaceae bacterium | reverse complement strand
GGTCGCCTATTTAAATAATGTCAGTTGCTCGACACGCTTATCTTCTTTTTCCTGATCACGGATATATGCACGGACCACGTCCTCGTCTGCCCCAACTGTGGACACAAAATAACCACGAGCCCAAAAACTCATTCCACCATAGTTCTTCCGCTGACCGAGGTAAGTACGTGCTATATGGATCGCACTCTTTCCCTTTATATACCCAATCACTTGCGAGACAGCATATTTCGGGGGAATGGAAATCAGCATGTGCACATGGTCAGGTTGCATGTGACCTTCTAAAATCCGGCTCTCTTTTTGACGAACAAGATCATGAAAAACTTCTCCGAGGTGTTGGCGAAGATGTCCATACAGGGACTTTCTTCGACATTTTGGTATCCAGACTACGTGATACTTGCAATCCCATCGGGAGTGACTTAAACTTTGGATGTTGTTCATGAAGCCTCCTTCTCGTGACTTTCAGCGGTCCACGAGACTGGAGGCTTCCTTATTTTGCCGGAACTGTCAAACTGTTGGGGTCCCCCGGCAAAGCCGGGGGTTTACCTAACAAAAATTATCAGGATGCAGAAGGAGTGCTTACAGAAAAAGCCTGAATATCTGCATAATTTTAGAACCCTTACGAGGCACTACTTCAGGCTATGAAGGACACAACTTCCGGTACCCTTTATGTTGTTGCAACACCGATAGGTAATCTTTCTGATGTAACTCAGCGCATGATTGAAATTTTGTCCCACGTCGGTCTGATTGCCTGTGAGGATACCCGGCACACGAGAAAGCTTCTTTCTCATCTACAAATAACTACTTCTCTGACAAGCTATTACCGTGAAATTGAACAGCAAAAATCTGAATCACTTCTACGCAAATTGCTTGCCGGAATCGACATAGCTGTCGTTTCAGATGCGGGAACACCAGGCTTATCCGATCCCGGTGCCATTCTTGTCCGCAAAGCAAGGCAAACGAAGATACCAGTAATCCCTGTTCCCGGCCCATCAGCTCTAGCCACAGCTCTGTCTGTTGCCGGACTTACGCAACCAGATTTTTATTTTGCCGGTTTTCCCCCAGCAAAAACCGGAGCTCGACGAAAATTTCTAAAATCGCTGAAAAGCCTCCCCTGCCCCCTGTTTTTTTATGAATCTCCACGGAGGATAAAAAAAACCCTTGAAGACTGTATGCTTGTTTTTGGAGACCGAGATGCACAGCTGTTTCGTGAGCTGACGAAACTCCATGAACAACATCTTGCGGGACCACTTTCCGACCTCCTTCATAAGATCGAACAAGGTATACGCGGTGAGCTGGTACTGATTCTCAACGGAATAGAGGTTAAAAATGAAGGAAAGCCCGATAACCTCGACGAGTTAATTCTCTGGTATCGAGACCATGAAAATGTCTCCCTTAAAGATGCTGCAAAAAATATAGCATCCGACCTGGACCTGTCCCGCTCACAAGTGTATCAACAAGCACTTTCACTCTGGAACAGCTGAAAAGCACAAAACTGACATCATCCTCCAATCCACTGATCATCTTATCCTTTCCGGCATTCCAGGCCTTACTGCCCCAAACAACAGCCAGCTAATTGTACCAGGATTTCATGACAAATAAAGTAAACAGTGATAAACTGTAAACCCGTTTACGTATCAGACGACGAGTTGAACAGGCTATTTTACTGTTTTTATGAACTATATTCACGGGCAATGAACAGCACACTGCAGGGAAACCAACAGGAAAGACAATGAACAGAATACAAACGACTATCGACCACTGCAAATCTTCAGAACTTGCCACTCAGCTCCAGGCGGCCTGCCGGGCAGCTCTTGTTGGAGGAGCAATTATTCGGAACATGTATACCGAGCCCCGTTCTATCAAGATGAAGGGAGAGATAAACCTTGTTACAGACGCAGATGTTTCTTCTGAGGCAGCAATTATCGCCTCTCTTAATGAAGACACTCCGGGAATGGCTATTATGGCAGAAGAATCGGCCGGTGATAACCCCAAGGCTCCCCAAGGGCAAGTCTGGATAATCGATCCCCTGGACGGCACCACAAACTTTGCCCATGGCTTTCCTTTTTTTGCCGTATCCATTGCTTTACTGCAAGACGGTATCCCTCAGGTCGGGGTCGTTTACTGCCCGATGCAGGATGAACTGTTTGCCGCCTGCCGTGAAGGCGGAGCCTGGCTGAACGGCAGCAGAATACAGGTAACCGACACAAGGTTTCTTGTTGAATCGCTGGTTGCCACTGGTTTCCCCTACGATATTCACGAACATCTTGACGAGGTACTCATGCAGTTGCGTGATATTTTGCCTAAAGTACGAGATATCCGCCGTGCCGGCGCAGCGGCTGTTGATCTGGCCTATGTTGCCTGTGGACGGCTGGATGGGTTTTGGGAAATGGCTTTGCAGCCCTGGGATACGGCTGCAGGTTGGTTGCTTGTGACAGAGGCTGGAGGAGAAGTCACAGATTTTTCAGGCAAGCAATACTCACCTTTTATCCCTGAAATTTTAGCAACCAACTCTGCTATCCATCCGTTGCTGAAGGACCAATTGGAGTGAGCAACAGATCCTCAAAAGGCAGTTTACATCTTCCTGTCTGGTTTGTTCATGCTCTGATGCTGCTGACAGCCGGATTAACTTCAACTTCCTTTACTGTAGGCAAAGCCATTGCAACCGGCATGGATCCGGCTGTCCTTACCTTGGTGCGTTTTCTAATCGCTTCAGTGTTGTTTCTTCCTGTTATACCCCTTCACTACACCTTGAGGCTACCGGATAAGAATTCGATTATCCGGTATTCTATCATCAGTCTGGCTTTAACCGGTTTTTTCTGGCTCATGTTTGTCGCTCTGCAAACAACATCAGCCCTGAATACAGGGGTTATTTTCACGCTTGTCCCTGGTATTTCCAGTCTGTACAGTGCTGTATTATTAAAGGAGAGATTAGGTAAATACAGAATAGTGGCTATGATAACGGCAACAACCGGGGCCATATGGGTTATTTTCCATGGAAGCCTGCAACAGTTTCTTGCCTTTGATCTGAACTCGGGGGACGCTATTTTCTTCTGCAGCTGCCTGCTTATTGCTCTGTATACACCGCTTGTCAAACTCCTGCATCGTGGAGAACCCATGGCGGTAATGACATTTTGGATACTTGTTACCGGAAGCGGCTGGCTCCTGCTCTTTTCCGGATACCGCTTGACCTTAATCCCATGGACAACCATTTCACTGAAGGTATGGGGTGGTATTTTTTATCTGGCTCTTTTCTGTACGCTTATTTCTTTTTTCCTGAGCCAATTATCCACTCTATACTTGGGACCAACCCGGGTCATGGCCTACAGCTATCTCTATCCTCCCTTTATTCTGTTTATTGACTGGATAGTCACAAAACATTTCCCCTCTGTGCAAACCCTGCCTGGAATTGCTTTCATTGTCCTTGCCATGTTTATAGTGCAGCATGGCGCAAACAGTAACAAAGACAGAAAAAAGGAAAATTTTAGAAGCGGATTGGAAGCAGAGGGCCGTCAGGATGATAGAGCCGTCCTCTGACAGGCAACACATCGCATCTAGGACTTGTAGAAAAAAGTGTGAGGACAAAGAAGAATGCTCTTTGTCCCGATATAATAATTTGCTATAATTGAGCCGCTTTCTGTAATGCCGTAAGCGTTGTTTCACGCTGGACATCACTTAAACAAACCGGAACCTGATACACCAAAGTGCGGCTCATCAGCTCACTTGAGTACGGTAAAGCTTCGGGGTCGTAGATAAACCGCCGTTTACCGTGTGCTTCAAAAGGCCAACCTCCACGACAGAGTGTCTTCCCTTCGAGCAGATGTTCCCACTTCGGATAAAAATGCCAGGTGTTTTCCGCAAAATTAATAGCCCCTGCCCCATTATCCCGAAGGACCTGGTTCACTTGCGCTGCCTGCTCCTTATCCGGTAGCATAAATGCAAAAAAAGTGGCCGAGTCTCCAGCCTCATCAAGAATCTCACGAAAACTTACTCCGGCGATCTTGGCTGCTGCTTCCTTTAAAATTGCTTTATTCGTTCTCTGGGACTCACACATTGCATTCAGTTTTGCCAACTGGGCAAGCCCCATGGCTCCCTGCAGTTCCATCATGCGATAATTAAATCCAACAAAATTCCGCCCTTCTCCACCCCGGGTACCTGGATTAACCACATGGTCATGACCATGATCATGATATTCTGAACAGTTTCGCCACAGATCTTCATCAGCGGTGATAACCATCCCGCCTTCACCAGTCGTCATGGTTTTTACTGCGTCAAAAGAAAAAGTGCCACATTTGCCAAATGTGCCTAAATGCTGACCATTAAGACGGGCACCGGCTGCCTGAGCAGTATCTTCAAGAACGGGAAAACCATGTTTGTCGGCAATGGCTTTAATCTCATGAATCCTTGCCGGAGCACCCAGCATATGCACCGGGATAATAGCCTTTGTTCGTTCAGTAATCTTCTTCTCCAAATCAGCCGGGTCCATATTCAGCGTCTGGTCAACTTCTGTAAAGACGGGTAATGCGCCGATATCAAGAATTGCCTCCCAGGTTGCAACAAACGTAAATCCCTGGGTGATAACTTCATCGCCAACGCCAACACCCATGGCTGCAAGAGCCACTTTCAGCGCTGCTGTTCCTGAAGTAACAGCCTGGGCATAGGAAGCCCCGGTGTAGCTGGCAAATGCCTGCTCAAACTCCCGAACCTTGTACACTCCTTTGCGCTGTTCACCAAATTCATAACGAAAAAGGACGCCCGTATCAAAAACTTCAAGTACCTGTTGTTTC
>JALXCX010000322.1 GCA_026990725.1 Desulfobulbaceae bacterium | reverse complement strand
CCCTGTTTGAGCATAGGGAATCCGGTGTAATTCCGGAACTGTCCCGCAGCGGTAAATGGAAACGACCACCGTCTCCTTAATTTAAGGAACAGCACTGTGTAGAACAAGCACGGGAAGCGACGGTCAGTAGGTTGATAATGAAATCATTATCACGTCCATAAGTCCGAAAACCTGCCGATAACATCCACTGACTTTGCCCCTTCGAGGAAAGGAGAAAGGTATGCTGCAGAGTTTCTCTATCGTTTTTTTTGGAACTTTTTGCTCTTGTACCACTTCACAGAAACTTGTCAACCTGATCAACTTGGGTGGTATTTTTGCGTTTTTTATAACGCCTGCATAGTGCCGTGTGTGCTGTCAGTTTAACTGACAAGACCGGTAATCTCGTGCTGTTCAGGCATAAAAGCGTAAAATATCATAAATAAGCAACAGGTTACGACTCTTTCTGACAGTTTCTTAATGGGCGTATTATGTTTTTTTAGTAAAGGAGGCACCATGAAGAAATCTTTTTTTGCACCTTGTCTGTTGATTGGATTTGCCGGAGTATTCTCTATCACCCCAGTTTTTGCCGCTGAGAACAAAGATGGTATGGCTTCACTTAAGCAACAGATTCAGTTTCTTATTCAACAGAACAAAGAGTTAACCGCACGAGTCAGCCAGCTGGAACATGATAAAAAAGTTGAGCTTTCTCCTGCCTCAGATGATGTCCTTGAGGAAAAAGTGACTAAAATACTTCGCCATAAAGAAAAGGGACAACTTGAGAATGAAGACTTTGGCCATATGATTAATCAATATGTTGATTTCAACGGACTTATTGAGGTGGCAGGTTCAAGCAGCAATAATTTTGCAGATGAAAGCGAAAGCAGGTTTGAACTGGCAACGGTCGAGCTGGGCTTTGTCGGTAAAATGACAGACTGGGCAACAGCGCATCTGACGTTTCTGTATGAAGAAGGAGGGGATGACAAGGTTCTTGTAGATGACGCACATATCCTCATCGGAAACATGGATACATTTCCAGTCTATATCAATGCCGGTCGGCAATATCTCCCTTTTGGTAATTTTACGTCAAATATGATTTCAGATCCATTGACTCTTGAAATTGCTGAAACCCGGGAAACTGCCCTTCAGCTCGGATTTGCGGCAAAAGGCATTTATGGTTCTGTTTTTGCCTTTAATGGCGATACCAATGAGGCTGGTGGTGACAGCCGGATTGAACAATATGGAGCAAACCTGGGCTATACGTTTGAGCAGGACAGCTTTGCCCTTGATGTTGGTGTCAGCTATTTGAACAGTATGGGAGACAGTGACGGGCTTTCTAATATATTGAAAGATCAAAATCTTCTTGAAAGTGACTATGTAGATGGTTTCGGTGCCTATGCCGTTTCTTCTCTGGGGCCTGTTAGGCTCATTGGAGAGTATATTTCAGCCCTTGATACTTTTGAGGATGCGGCACACTCAAAGCCCATGGCGTTCAACCTTGAAGCTGCGTACGCCTTTTCTCTTGGCAAAATCGAATCGACCATTGCCTTGGCCTATCAGGGCACAGAAGACCTGGCAGGAACTCTCCCGGAAAGCCGTATTCTCGGGACATTGGCTCTGGGTATATTTAACAGTACCACCCTTGCGTTTGAATACGCCCATGATGAAGATTTTGATGAAGCAGATGGGGGGACTAATGAATCAGCAGATAGCTTCACCGGGCAACTATCCTATCAATTTTAATTTATCACAAGAAGCGTGTGCTCTGGTTTTTTTCTGTATTAAAAGTTTGTTTTCCCTGCCTGGAATACTGTCTTTTTAAGACTGGGATTCATTTAGAATGAAATGAAGAAAAAAGTAGATTAGAATAAATTTTTTCATTTATTCATTCGTGAGCAATTTATCAGGCAGAGATTATGATGAGAACCTGTGTGCAGGCAAACGGTGTTTTCAGGGTCGGTATTCATCGGCCCTGTTATCAGGTGCGCAATTTACGGGCTAATGATTCTATCCTTTCACTTGGCAGACAAGAAAATGGCTCTATCCATGAAAATAGAGATAATTTTCCTGCTGGAGATGTTACAGAAGAGAATGGCCGTTGGATTTATGAAATAGCCAACCCTTTTTCTTTTCGGGGCGCAACATTTATAGATTCAGGTTGGGCTGCTGCCCGTGCGGAAAACCCTTCATTAATTCAGATAGAAAAAGCTCCAAAATGTTCGCTGGCCAAGGTACTTCACGATGTTGTTGAGACTGAAACAGCAGACCGCATTTTGAGAAATCTGCCCAAACCCCTGCTCTATGATCTGGCGGCAAACTCCACAGACCCCGCTGAGTTGACCATGCTGGCAAGGAGTTGCTGTCGTATGGAATTTGACAGTAACGACAACCCGACAGGCCTTTTTTATACAAACCATGGTTCTGGGGTGCGGGCTGATATTGACGATTTTGAACTGTTTGAGACCATAGCCAACAACCCGCATCTTCCGGATGTGTATAAAGAAGTTATGGTGTTACGTCCCGGGGCACAGGGGGGAAGCGAAATAGTCGGCGACTGGCAGAAAGGGAAAACGCATGTTTTTGAGTATCTGCGCAGAAATTCATATATTCCCTGGGGCCATTATGCGGCAAACATGGGCCACGATGCAATTCGATATAAAACTTCGGAGCTTTCATCAGACGATATTACCGGGCTTAGGTATTTATATTACCAGCGAATGGTGATAACTCTTGCCGATCAATTAGGTATCCCTTGTTCTGTTCAACGCCGAAACCTGACACTTGATGAACTGGAAGAATTGCGTGAGAAAGTTCTTGGAAAATTTAATAGTTCAAAGGAACATCCTGCTACGCTCTGGGGTTGGAACTTTGGATATGATTTTTCAGGATCAGGTTATAGATTACACGCCTCACATCAGATGATTCACCAGCAGTTTGCCATGGTCCCCGGTGATGTCGAATTACTCGACGGTACCAGGGGTATGAGTTATAGTTGCGGGGATCAGGTTGCTGATGTTGTTGCCCAATACAAAAAAGAAAACGGCACAGATTTTTTTACCGACTATCTGCGTTGCATCCGCCAGAACCAGCGACCAGACAAGGATTCGGGTGAGCATGATCTGGTCGTTTTTGAAGATGAAAATGTCTTGCTTTTTGTTCCCAAGGCACAGGTCTCGCAATGGGAATTACAGTTGATGGTTCTTGCCGATGCCCATGGCCAGCCGGTGGGAAATGTTCTTGAGGCGGACAGCCGGGTGCGAAGGTCAATTGATTGTGCTATATTAATCGCCCAGCATATTTATGCCGCTCTGGGGGCGAAGATGGTCACCTCAATAGAATTTTCCAAACGTCTTGGGGTGGAGAACGGGCAACGTTTATTCTACTCGTTTTTACCTAAACTTCCCTGGTCCATGGGGGCTTTTTCCGAGGCACAACAGCGTTATATTTGTGGTCATTTTCCTGAAGATTTTGCGGCTGCCTGTCGGGCAAAACGACCTGATTTTTCCAAGAATTGAAATTATATATGTTCCGTCTGTACTTGAGGGATGATTTATTATAACAAGCGGATTTTACCATGAAAAAAGGATATTTTGGCCAATGGGGCGGGGCGTACATTCCAGAAGTGCTGTATCAGACTTTTGCAGATTTAAAGATTGCCTATGAAACGGCGCGGGCAGATCAATCTTTCTGGCAGCAATACGTTGATTTGATGGCAAATTACTCCTGCAGGCCCACACCGCTGACTTTTGCGGAAAATCTTTCCGATCATCTTGGGGGCGCCCGGATTTATATAAAACGGGAAGATTTAAATCATACAGGTGCTCACAAGGCCAATAATGTCATGGGGCAGGGGCTTCTGGTCAAGCGAATGGGCAAAAAGCGGGTTATTGCCGAAACCGGAGCAGGGCAGCATGGCGTGGCTACCGCCACCATGGCTGCCCGATTCGGGTTTGACTGCACAATCTATATGGGCGAGAAAGATGTTGCCCGCCAGCGGCCCAATGTATTCTGGATGGAAAAACTCGGAGCAACAGTTGTTCCGGTAAAAGATGGCTCTCGAACTCTAAAAGATGCCATTAATGAAGCCTTTCGCGACTGGGTAAGCCGAATGGACGACACCCATTATGTCCTTGGCACGGCCTGTGGGCCGCATCCTTTTCCGGAAATGGTTTCCTGGTTTCAGTCAATTATCGGTATTGAGGCTAATAAACAAATTCTTGCACAGCACGGTCAGATGCCGGACCGTGTTTATGCCTGTGTTGGCGGCGGTTCAAATGCCATGGGTATCTTTCAGGGTTTTCTCGATGAACCCGATGTTGAGCTTATTGGTGTTGAAGCCGGAGGCAGAGGTTTGGATACAGAAGATCACGCCTCCCGTATGATTGGCGATCGGGCAGCTCCCGGCGTGGCCCAGGGCTACAAGACCATGTTTCTGCAAAACGATGAAGGTCAGATGCTGGATACACATTCCATTGCTGCTGGTCTTGACTATGTGGGTATTTCTCCAATTCTTGCTGATCTCGGCGAAAAGGGCAGGGTGCGGTTTGAGGCGGCAACAGATAAAGAGGTCCTGGAGGCCTTAACCCTTACCATGCGCAGGGAAGGTATTATTCCGGCCCTTGAATCTTCCCATGCCTTTGTTCAAGCTATAAAAGAGGCTTCGGGCATGTCGAAAGATCAGGCAATTATTATCAACATGTCAGGCAGGGGAGATAAAGATATTTTTACTATCGCCCATGCCTTTGCTGATCCTTCCTGGAAAGAATTTATTGTTAATCGGGCACGGGAATATAGTAAATAATAATATAATGTTTTAATGTAGATATACG
>JALXCX010000321.1 GCA_026990725.1 Desulfobulbaceae bacterium | reverse complement strand
AGAACAGGCACAAAAACATGCATGCCGTAATTCGCTCCCAGAATCTGCTTATCGCTCATCCAGAGAAAACGGAAAACATTGGCCAGTACACTCACGTCGTCAAAGGCTTCTATGTCGTCTCCATTGTCATCCTTCATGGTGTCGGCATTATAGTAAAACATATAGTCTATAAAATAGAAGCCGGGTGGAGGCACCGCACCGGACATGAACGCTTCTGCCCCATTAGGATAGTTCTGACCGCCTCCGGCCATGGCCTGGCCGCTGAAGCCAAGCATAACAACAGCCAGGCACAGAACCATTATTTTTTGTCTCATTCTCTTCCTCCTCAAGTGTTTAAGCGGACAGCAATCCACCAGATAAATTTTCAGGAAAGTATCAGATTTCAGGCGAAATTTCAACACATGCGGAGAAAAAATGAATCATTGCTCAGACAAAAAATCTAAAATTTACCATGACGGATAATCGAGACCAGCAGCCAGAAACCCATGACTCCGGCAAGTAAAAAACCAGCAAGGCCAACCACAGGTATTCCATGCCAGTGCGGGGGGATACCTGAATGAATAATAAGAGAAGAACCAATAATCTGCGCGGCAAGAACAATGGCAAACGCAATCCGGTTGGAGGTTCTTTCCAGAGATTGTTCCAGAGGCCGGAGCCCCCGGTGTTCAAACTCAAGCTTCATCTTGCCCCGGCGCAGCTGGGAAATGATACTGCGGGCTTCACGGGGCAGGTCCCGGATTAAGGCCAGATACTCGGTACTGGTTTCGCCAAATTCCTGCGCCAGCCGGGATGGTTTTACCTGGCCAACCTTTATTTTTTTCATAAAAGGCCGGGCAAGATTTATCAGAGCAATGTCCGGGTCGAGCATAAGGCCGACACCTTCAACGGTTGTCAGAGCCTTGAGCATCAGGTACAGGTTGGGTTTGAGGGATAGTTTATGACGACTGACAAGCTCCAGCAGGTCCTGAAGAATCTTTCCCGCCTTCAGCTCTCCAAGGGAGAGGTAAAGATACCGGTCCATAAAATCACCGATATCACGTGTCAGGGCGTCCTGATCAGGATCCCCCTGCCGGGTTGTTACCTTTAAAACACCGGCAGCCACCCTGCTCTCGTTGGCTGCCACAAGATTGAGAACAAGGTCTGCAAAATCCTCACGCTCCTTTAATGACAACCTGCCCATCTGGCCAAAATCAATAAAACAGGGCACATTATCAGGTAAAATAAATATATTGCCGGGATGCGGATCGGCATGAAAAAAGCCATGCACAAAAATCTGCTCCATAACCAGATTTGCTCCCCGTCTTGCGATCAGAGGCAAATCATAGCCCTGTTCTTTGAGTTTTCCCACTTCAGAGGCCTTAATACCGTCAACCCGTTCAAGCACGAGAATACGCTCGGTGGAAAGCAGCGGATAGACTTCCGGCACGTGAATTTCAGAATTCTTTTCAAACTGACGCGCAAACCGCTGAATGTTGGCAAGCTCGATGGTAAAATCAATTTCCCGGGACAGGCTTCGGGCAAACTCGTGGACTACGGCTGTAGGGCGATGTCCCTGAACCTCCTCCAGATGTTCCTCCATGAGACGGGCAAGGTGAGCGACGATCTCAAGATCAACGGCAATAAGGTTTTCAATCCCGGGACGCTGTACCTTAACCACTACATCACAACACTGCCCTGCCCCGTTTGTAAGCTGTTCACGGGTTAACCTTGCCTGGTGCACCTGGCCAATGGAAGCTGCGGCCAGTGGGGTGGAATCAAAATATTCAAAAAATTCTTCCGGATCAGAGCCGCATTCCTCCTGAAAGATCTGCCTGACCTCTTCATAAGAAAACGGCGGTACACTGTCCTGGAGTTTGGCTAATTCGTTAAGATACTCGGGGGGGATAAAATCGGGACGGGTGGACAGAAGCTGGCCCAGTTTGATAAACGTCGGACCAAGTTCCTCCAAAGCCATTCGCAGCAAAGCCGGCCTGGAATGACGATCAAGCTGCTCACGCGGCTTGCGGTTGATCATCTGCAATCCTGTTTCCAGGTACTGGTCTATATGCAGACGATCAACCAGATCGCTGAACCCATATTTAAACAGAACCCGCAGGATGCGTTGATACCTGCTGAGATGCCGATAGGTCCGGTTGATTGCACCAAGCTGTCTGATGCTGAACATCAGGTATTTACTCGCCGGCCTTTGTATTCAATGCGACCTGAAGTTCTTCAATCTTCCGGCGAAGATCGGCTACGTCATCGGCGGTTGCCAGATTGAGTTGTTTGACGCGATCCTCCACCTGCCTGGTCAGCCACAGTTCCAGCTGATCCTTGGCTGATTCGGATTTTTTTATCAGCTCATCAACAAATTCTTTGCCTTCATCCTTGGTCATCTTGCCTCTGGTCACAAGCTCACCACGAATATCCTCTATCTTTTCACGGGTAAGAAAGGCAGCACCAACACCTGCATAGACAACATTTTTGAGCAATTCCTTCATTATGCACCTCCTGTGTTAACATAAAAATTGATTCAGAGAACACGGCGACAATTAATCTTTGCTTATGTCTCTGTGGTACACAGTAAGATCAAACTCGGTATCAGCAAGTATTTTCTCCAGATGGCTGGTCACGGCAACTGAACGATGCCGGCCTCCGGTACAGCCAACGGCCAGAATAATATCATCACGTCCAGCCGCCTTATGACTTTCCAGCAGAAAAAGAAGACACGGTACAAGATGGGTGAGAAATTCCCGGCCAGTATCATTGTTCAAAACATACGATGCCACAGGTTCTTCAAGGCCGGGATACTCTTTCAACTCCGGGACCCAATACGGATTGGGCAGAAAACGGACATCCCAAACAGTTTCCGCTTCCGGATAACCATGTTTAAAACCAAAGGAAAAAAGTGTCACTTTCATAACAAACCAACGATTACGAGGCTGAACAAAGTACTCTGATACTCTCAGCTTTTTCACTGATGCCACGTTTCAGCACTTCATGGTTATAGGCAGCAATGACATCTCGTCGTTTAATCATGCCAAGTACCCATTTATCATCCATGGACTCGACAACCGGAATTTCCTCAATACCCTTGACATCAAAAAGCTGCATGGCCTCATAGAGATTGGCGTCAGGGGTCAGACACATGACATCTCGGCTGCAGATAGCACCAACCAGAAAACAACAGCGCTGCTCTGCATCATGGAGAATAGTTTTGACATCCTGCATGGAAACCACCCCAACCATCCTGCCGGTATGATTGATTACCGGAAAATAAAAAGAGTCCTTGGCAATGGCAAAAAGCTCCAACAGATGGTTAATATTTGCTGTTTCACTTATAAAATCAACTTCTTCTGTCAGGGCCTTACCAACCTTAATAGACCTTAAAATAGCAACTTCACGACCTTCATGGATGTCTATCCCTTCACGGGTAAAGTCGACAGTATCAATTGAATCATGATAAAATTTAGAGGCCGTGACCGTTCCTATAATCGAGGTGAGCATGATCGGAACGATAATCATGTAATTACCTGTCATTTCGAAGAGAAGAAACATCGCAGTCATGGGCGCATGGGTGGAGGCTGCCAGAAAAGCGCCAATACCGATGGTGGCATACGCCCCGGGAGTCGCGGTATACTGCGGTAGCCAGGCATGAACAACAGAACCGAAGGCTCCGCCGGCCACAGCACCGATAAACAGGGCAGGAGCAAAAACACCGCCGGCACCACCTGAACCAAGGGTTATTGAAGTGGCAATGGATTTCAAAAAAACAAGCGCCAGCAATACCCAGAAAACCCCGTGTCCGGCAAGGGTTTCTTCAATAAATTCATAGCCGTCCCCCATGACCTGAGGGAAATAAATACCAATACAGCCAACCAGACAGGCCCCTATGATAGGTTTAATCTGAGGATGCAGGGGCAGGTCCCGAAATGTATCCCGCACATAATAAAAAAACCGGATATGCACGACTGCCAGCAGACCAAAGAGAAGTGCCATTACGCAATACAATGGCATTTCGACAAAAGCATTGACCATATGGTAATCCGGAATCGGAAAGGCAGGTATTTCTCCGTAATAGGCCCTGGTAACAACAGTTGAGATGGCTGAAGCTATGACCAGAGCGGAGAATGAAGAAATTTCATATGTACCGAGAAGAATGATCTCTGCGGCAAAAAAAATACCCGCAATGGGGGCGTTAAAAATCCCGGCAATACCGCCTGCGCAGCCCGCTGCAATATATACCTTCATTCTGGCCCCGGAGACCCGGAAGCGCTGACCAACCTGAGAGCCGAGAGCGCCACCGATCTGGGCAATGGGTCCTTCCACGCCGGCAGAGCATCCCGAGCCAATGGTCAGGGCAGTAGCTGCTATTTTTATGAAAATATTTTTGGCTTTTATTACACCATTTTCTAGATTCACACGGCGTAAAAAATTTGTGAACCCATACCCGTTGACCTTGCCCGGAAAGAGCAGAGAAAGGGGAATGAGCAACACCATGCCAGCCATGGGGAGAAGTGGCAGAAGGTACCTGCGCCAGCCACCTTCTTCAATGTGTAGCAATGCGTAGCCCTTAAGAAAGAGATACTCATGGACAAGATGAACAGATTCCCGAAAAACAATGATTGCGCCACCGGCCAATAACCCGATGAGGGCCGCAGTCATAATAAGGGTCGTGTTTTCACCAGGCAAAAAAAGTTTCAGTTTACTCCGCATGATCTCTCCGGAATAGCACAGCCAAGAGCTTGGGCCTGGCAGAGGAAAAAATTATCAGTCATACCGGCAATATAGTCTCGAACAATTTCGGCCGGCAGATGAGAGTTTATATAGTCCTC
>JALXCX010000320.1 GCA_026990725.1 Desulfobulbaceae bacterium | reverse complement strand
CCTGAAGCCATAAATCTGGTTGATGAAAAAGGTGTAGACTCTTTCTGGACCAGTTGAGGTGTTTCATGTCTAAGCAGGTTGTAATGAATGGCCGGGATATTGACCGCAGTCTTGACCGGTTGAGTCTCGAGATTCTTGAGCGGAACCATGGTATTGAAAATCTGGCCATAATTGGCATCCATACCGGTGGTGTTTTTCTTGCCGAGCGTATACATGCTAAAATAACAAAACATGAACAGGCAGATCTTCCTCAGGCAAGTCTTGATATTACGCTGTATCGGGATGACTGGAGCCTGATCTCGCAAAATCCCATCGTCCGCAAGACAAGTATTGATTTTAATGTGGAAGGCAAAAGTGTCGTTCTTGTTGATGATGTGATTTTTACAGGTCGAACGATACGGGCGGCCATGGACGCTCTTATGGACTATGGCCGGCCAAAATCCATCCAACTGGCTGTTCTGATTGATCGGGGCGGGCGTGAACTGCCTATCCAGCCCGATTATACCGGAATGACTGTTCGGGCAGGTTCGTCTCAACGGGTTGATGTGCTGCTTGCCGAGAAATCTGACCGGGACGAGGTTCTTGTTCTCGCCAAGTAATAAGGACGCTCATGATGCGGGCTGTTCAGCTCTCTGAAATTGGACTGATATTATGCCGGAATGCCAGGATCTACAAAAAATATGTCAGCGCGTCAGAGAAAAATCAACAAGTTATGAGCGTTATAATTTCAGCCCTCATTATAACGCATTTCTCAAAGCTTTTTTTGATCTGGCCCAGGAATTTGATTCGCTTGAGGATTTTTATCGTATTTGTGTCGCTGTTCCGGTTGTGATGACAGGGTTTGACGGAGCTCTTTATTTGGATGATGATTCCCAAAACAGACTTTTTTTAGTCTGCGACAGTAAAAATGGTGTTTATCAAACCGGCCAGCCTGCCCCGGAAGCTATTGTCAGTAAACGTGACCCCTATGAATCAGGCAATCAATATCTTGTGCCTGTTTATAGTAAAAAGCCAAAAGAACCTCACCAAGAGGAGACTGACAGCAGCAGTCAGCAGAAATCCGGCTGGTTACTGGGGATGTACTCTGTTTTTCCTGCAAAAGACTTAACCGAGGATGACCGGTTTTTTTTCAGGAAATATGCTAATCGTATTGGCTATAATCTGCACAATCGCCGTATTGCTCTGCAAAATGTTGATCATTTAGATTTTATCAAGACCCTGGTTATGGATATTGAGCATAATGTCATTGTGCCCAATATGTATTTCTGTCATCTGTTTAACAGGCTTAAGAAAAATATTTCAGAGCTTGATGCTCTGAATGAACAAGCCCGAAAGGCCCAGGAGACAGAAAAGGGATCTGTGAATTCTGCTGATTTGACTGCGGACTATAAAGGATTGACCGCTGAGTTGTTTGCCTGCCACCAGGATCTTGTCAAGCATCATGCAAATATCAGTTTGTTTCTGGAGAGTCTCTTCCGACGGGAACATTTTGAGCGTGGACATCTTGTTCTGCATCCCAAGAATTGTTTTGTGGAAAAGGAAATTATTCTTCCCCAGCTTGAACATTATGCAAGCCGTCTGAAAGCCGCAGATATTACCGTTGAACGACCGGAAAATATGCTTGATCTTGAAATACAGCTTCGAGTCGATGTCGGGTTACTTGCCCAAGTATATGCAAATCTGTTCTCAAATGCAGCTAAATATACTGAAAGTATCATAACCGGGCAGGGTCGGTCACGAAAGTCTATGGCCTATGGTCGTGAAATATTGGACGATTATCCTGAGAAAGGGAAAAAGGGCGTTAAGTTCAACGTTTTTACAACCGGGCCAAATCTGTCTGCAGAGGAGGGCGCTGAAATCTTTAAGGAAGGCGTGCGTGGAACTGCTGCCGGTAATATTTCGGGCACCGGCCATGGGCTTTCTTTTATCAGGCACGTCATTGAACTACACGGCGGAACTGTGGGTTACGAGCCCACGCCTGAGGGAAATAATTTTTATTTTATTTTACCAGCCCCTCCGGTTCAATCTTCGGGCATACAATGACAAAGCATAAGCGCAATATTCCGGTTCCAGGCACGGGCTGTCAGGTGTCTGCAACTTTTAGCGGCCATTACTATTCTGTAGCCTTATTCTACTAATTCATATATCGAATGAACCATATACCACTTGTTGTCCACACCGATTGGTCACTGGCCTGGGGCGGACAGGAAATACGTACGCTTACAGAACTGCGTGAAATGAAAAAGCATGGCTTTCGTGTTGCCATGGTTGTTCGCGAGAACTCTGAGCTTTCAAGACGCGGCAGGGAGGAAGGAATCCCTGTTCATTACATTGATTTTTCATCAAAATTCAATGTAAACGCCTGGCGTGATCTGTTCAAACTTTTCAGGGAGCTTCGTCCTGATGTGGTCAATACCCATTCCTCGGAGGACTCATGGATGGCGGGTTGTGTTGCCCGTTTATGCTGTGTCCCTTTGATTATTAAGACAAGACATGTACTGGCTTCCATATCCTCATCACTGAGTTACAACGCTTTTCCCCATATTATCTTTGCCTGCAGTGAATCCATTGGTAAACAACTGGTGGAACAGGGGGTGCGCTCCAGTAAAATAATTGTTCAGTCCTCAGGTATTAGTGAAGATCGTTTCGTCTTTCGCCAACAGGACAGAGATGCAATACGGCAGCAGTACGGTCTTTCCGAACAGGATATTCTTGTCGGCAATGTCGCCTTTCTCAGGCATTACAAGGGTCATGAATTTATAGCCAGAACTGCGGCTGTCCTACCTGAAAGATATAAATTTATGATTGTTGGAGGAGGCGATGACCGGCCGCTTCTTGAACAAAATATTGCCAAAGCCGGGGTAAAGGACAGGTTTATCCTGACCGGACATCGTGAGGACCCGGAGCGATATTTTTCAGCTTTTGATATGATTTTCTTTTCTTCCTATGAAACCGAGGGGATTTCTCAGTCTTTTATTCAAGGCTTGCTCTACGGAATTCCGTTACTGACCTGCCGGACACCCTCTGTTTTGGAACCTCTTGAATTTGTGCAGCATTTTAAAACAGTAGAGTACGGTGATGTCGATAATGCACGGCAGAAAATTATGGAACTTTCCACATTTTTACAGAGAGATGAAGAACAGATCAGTAAACAGCGCGCGGCTATTGCTGGAAAGTATGGTTTACGCAAGATGGTCCAGACCATAATCAGGGTTTATGGAGAGCATGGTGTTCGTGTTGGTTGACTTTTTTTTGGTAATAAAATGGAACTTTTAGCTCCAGCCGGGAGTTTCCCCGCCTTTGAAGCAGCTCTGTCAGAAGGTGCTGACGCAATTTATGTAGGGGCACCTGGCTTTAACGCCCGGGCATTGAGTAAGGACTTTACCTTTGCTGAAATAGATTCCATGATCCGTCAGGCTCATTCGAAAGGGGTAAAACTCTTTATTGCCATGAACAGCCTGGTCAAGGAACAAGAGCTGCCAGCGGCTATTGAAGCCCTTTCCTGTTTTGAGCAGATGCAGCCAGATGCCCTGATTATTCAAGATCTTGGACTCTTGTATCTGGCAAGAACGTGGTTTCCAAGCCTTCCTCTGCATGCTTCTACCCTGATGTCTGTGCATAATTCTGTTGCTGCCCGGGAGCTTGTTCAGCTTGGTTTTGAAAGAGTAGTTTTGGCTCGTGAGTTGACTCTGGAGGAAATGGGGCTTATTCATCAGCACAGCAGAGCTGAAATAGAAGTCTTTATCCACGGAGCGATGTGTTTCAGTTATTCAGGGCTTTGTATGTTTTCCAGTCTGCATGGAGGGAAGTCCAGTTTACGGGGGCAATGTGTCCAGCCCTGCAGGCGTCATTATTCCTGGCAGCAGTCAGCTAAAAACACCCGGGCTAGGACAACAAAAGGCAAAGCCCAGTATCTTTTTTCCATGAACGATCTCTGCGGGGTTGATGTTCTGCCGGAGTTGCGTGAAGCCGGTGTAAGTTGCCTGAAAATTGAAGGGCGCATGAAAAGTGCACAATATGTAGCCAACACGGTTGCTGCTTATCGCATGGCTCTTGACTGCATGGATGCCTCTGATCAGGAACAGGAAAAAGTTTTACGGCAGGCTCATAAATTACTTGATGAAGCCATGGCACGCAAACGTACAAGCGGTTTTCTGATAACTGCGTCTCCAGCCGAGGCCATTTCGCCGCAGCAGTCAGGAAGCAGCGGGCAATTGCTTGGCAGGGTGAAAACTGTGCGGCAGGAGCGTTCCCGAGACAATAAAAACAGACTGTTACTCACCATTACACTTCAAGCACCGGTCAAAGAAGGGGATCGTCTTCGACTTCATAATGAAAAAAGTGGCGATCGGATTAGCTTTACGCTCAGATCTTTGCAGGTGCATGGCCGGAGACAGAAGTCAGCGCGGTCCGGGCAGGATGTACAATTATCTTTTACTGGAAACTTACACGGTCAGAACGGTACATCCTTTAAAGGAAATTTATATAAGGTCGATGTGGGATCCCGAATAGTTGCTGAACGTATCGGACGCAAGCGAAGCAAGAAGTTATTGAGTCGTAAAATCATTGCTGACAGGCGCGAGGTTGAAGAAATTCTTAATCATCTTTGCTGGAAAGGCAAAGTCAAAGATTTTGGCAGACCACAGGGGAAGAAAGGTTATAGAGACAGGAAGAGCAGGAATTCAGGGCGCAGGAGCGGCAGAAAAGAACTCCCGTGGTGGGTCGTGGTGGGCAGCCTTGGGGATTTACAGCAGCGTTTACCTGTGCGTGCCGCCCGCATAATTGTTCCTTTGTCGAAAAGTAATATAAACAATCTTGATAGATATGGGAACAAGATGCGGAAGCACAAGGGGCGCCTTGTCTGGCGGGTACCAGCGGTGGTTCAGGAATCAGAACTCGCATGGTATAGTCGGTGTCTTGAAGATCTTGTCCGTAAAGGCTTTTATCGGTTTGAATTAAGTCACTGTTCTCAGTATGGTCTGTTTGCCTTCCTCCGCAAAGGAGACTGGCAAAAAAATGTTGAACTCTATGCTCATTATACGTTGAATATCTTGAATTCTGCAGCTTTAAGTTGTGTTCGGCATTTAGGGTATCAGGGCGCGATGTTTTCCCTTGAAACGGAAGGAGAAAATCTTGCCGGTGCTCTTGCCCATTTTAAACGCCTGAGAAGAAAAAACAGATCACGACAACCAATGAAAACAGGATTGTATGTGTACGGGCATCCTCCACTCTTTACAGCACGGCTTGATGGTCAACATTTTCAGTACAAAAAAACATTTATCAGCCCCAGGGATGAGCAATTTTTTCTTGAACATAACCAGGGGCTGACCCTGGCCCGTTCAATGCTCCCTTTTTCTCTGCTTAAATGGCAGCAGGAGCTTGCAGCAATGGAAGTCGATTATTTGTATATTGATCTCAGTGGCGCTTCAGTAAAAAAAGAGTTAAAAACAGTGCAAACTCTGCTCGCTCAGGGGAACAGCAGATTGCCGGTTATGTCCGGAAATTTTCAGGGTACTCTAGTCTGAGCGAAAAATGACAGCGGTAAAAATAAAATAATTCTTGGCTTTTCTAAGAAGAATCAACAGGTACGGCGTACGTGAGCAACAAAGAAATACTTCTCAGGCTCCATAAAGTTTTGACCCCTTATCGCAGCAGACTCATCATTGCCATGGTGGGAATGGTTCTTGTGTCCGGGTTTAGTTCGGCTCAGGCGTATATGGTCAAACCCCTTCTTGATGAGATATTTGGCAATAAGGATGCTGTACTGCTCAATATCCTGCCTCTTGTCCTTCTCGCAGTCTTTTTTGTTAAGGGAGTTTTTTATTTTCTTTATTCTTATCTTCTGGAATGGGTAGGGCAATGTGTCATACGTGATTTGCGTAACAGTATTTATATTCATTTAAATAAACTCTCCTTAACCTTTTTTCATCATACTCCAACAGGAGAGCTCATTTCCAGAATTGTTAATGATGTCACCTTGCTTCAGGGAGCTGTTTCTCACGCACTTATCAGGATCCTTCGTGATTTTGTTTCCGTGATCGGCCTTCTGGGTGTGGTTTTTTATATGGACTGGCGACTTGCCTTGATGTCACTTGTTTTTCTACCCCTGGCCGCTGCCCCCATTATTATTTTCGGTAAAAAATTTCGCAGTGTTTCCACCACGTATCAGCAGAGTATTGGTGAAACAACAAATATACTCCATGAAACCATTGGAGGTGCTCGAATAGTCAAAGCTTTTTGTATGGAGGCCAAGGAAGAAAAACGGTTTGCAAATCAGATTCAGCATCTGTTTGATACCTTGATGAAGGAAACAAAGTATCGCTGTCTCTCCCATCCCATGGTTGAGTTTGTTGCCGGAATAGCAATCTCACTTATCATCTGGTTTGGTGGCATGCAGGTACTCAAGGGAACATCAACAACCGGTTCGTTTATGGCCTTTCTGACAGCCCTTTTCATGTTGTATGAACCTATAAAAGGCGTGAGTAAGATTAATTCCACTATCCAGTCGGGACTGGCCGCAGCAACCCGTATTTTTTCACTGCTGGATGTGGAAGCTGATATCTCTGATAAAGCCGGGGCTACAAAGTTGCCACCTTTTCATAAGTCTATTGAATTTGCCAGGGTCAGCTTTGCATATGAAGAGTCAGAGCCGGTTCTCAAAGAAGTTGATTTACAGGTGCGATGTGGTGAAGTTCTGGCAGTTGTCGGTCCTTCAGGTGGCGGCAAAACTACCCTTGCCAATCTTCTGCCCAGATTTCATGATGTTAATCAGGGGGTTGTTCGGATTGACGATCATGACATTCGTGAGGTTACTCTTCATTCTTTGCGGAGCCAAATGGCCCTTGTTACTCAACAGACTATTTTGTTCAATACTTCAGTGAAGGAAAATATCGGCTATGGAAGCGGGGACTGTCAGGAAGAAAGCATTCGTCAGGCGGCAGATGCGGCCTTTGCCCTTGACTTCATAGAAAAGCTACCCCAGGGGTTTGATACGGTCATTGGTGAGTCGGGTGCGCGTTTATCAGGTGGCCAGCGACAACGCATTTCAATTGCCAGAGCAATTTTAAAAAATGCACCTATTTTGATTTTAGATGAGGCAACATCAGCTCTTGATACAGAATCTGAAAGAAAGGTGCAAAAGGCGCTGGAAAATCTGATGAAAAACAGAACAACCATTGTTATTGCTCATCGGTTATCCACAATAAAAAATGCTGACAGAATTATTGTCATGCGCAGTGGTCGACTGGTTGAGGAAGGAACACATGAACAGCTTCTCCAGGCGCAGGGTGCCTATTATGATCTTTATAATATGCAATATGCTGTCTAGTGTACGCTACGTGATAAGGTGATCTGGTGACTGCGACCACATTGATACAACAATATCGCCTCAGAGCCGGGGTAATAAATACCTGGTTAACGGCTTTACTGGCCTTTTTTTTAATTTTGTCAACCTCGGCTGTATCAGTTCTGGCAATTTTGATTCTGCTGCTCTGGATATTTGAAGGGAGTTTTGCCGAGAAATTTTCAGAAATTATCCACAACCCTGTTGTTCTTTCAGTCCTTGGCTTACTGACTGTCCTGGCTCTCGGGCTTCTCTGGAGTCCGGATGTTTCTGCCGGACTGGATGTAATCAAAGCCCGCTGGAAACTGGCGATGCTCCCGATTTTTCTGACTTCCGTTGACACCAGCCATCGCCGAAGATACTTTTATTTTTTCGTCGCTGGAGTTTGTGTAGCCATGGTTATGACCTATCTCGCCTGGTTTGACATACTCCACTACGCAGATGTAACATCAACCCATCTGACAAAAAAGAATTCGCATGTTGTTTATAACCCTTTGCTGGCCTTTGGAATTTATCTTGTGGCGCATGAAGTTATTTGGGGTAACCGTAAAACAGGTCAAAGGGTGGGGTTGTCTGTTCTTGCCGTGGTAATGACATTAAATATGTTTATTACTGAAGGACGCATTGGTCAGCTTGTGTTTTTTATCCTGCTGATTCTTCTCATATTTCAGGTTTTTCATCGGCAAAGAATTAAAGCGTTGTTTATTATCTGTCTGGTTGTTCCTGCCCTTTTTGCAGCCAGTTATTATTCGAGTTCTGTGTTCAGACAACGGGTCGATACGGCCTGTCAGGAAGTTTACCAGTTTCATGAGAATCCGGATACATCTGTTGGGCTTCGTCTGCTGTTCTGGCAAAATTCCTGTGCCATTATTCAACATTATCCAGTTTTGGGTATTGGGACAGGAGGATTTACATCAGCTTATTTTCGTCAAAATAAGAAGATGGACTCATTGCATATTTCTACAGATAATCCACATAATCAGTATCTTCTAGTGACCGCCACTGTCGGAATTCCCGGGTTTGTTGCACTTCTTTTGATTTTTATTGTCATGTTTCGCCAGGCTTGGTCTGTTGATGACGAATGGCGCCGGGTGCGATTTGCTTTTCCTTTGTTTTTCCTGACTATTATGCTCACGGAATCGTACCTCAAAGTTTTTGAGACAGCCTTTCTTTTTTCTCTTTTTTCAGCAGTGTTGTTTAAGGTGTCTGTCCAGGAAAAGAATCATTGCAACAGTTTCAAAAGTCAGCAGAGAAGAAAATCTTGAAAGTCGCAATTATTCATAATCAGTTCAGTGGCGGCGGCGGGATGGAAGCTTACCTGCAGGGACTTGTCCGAGGGTTCCTGTCTGCAGGAGACGAGGTGCATATCCACACCTATAAGGTTGATCCCTCATTTGCCGCCGGCTTTACCTGTCAAGTCCATAAAAAAAGTTTTTTTTATTTGCCTCGTCGCTGGAAAAAATACCTTTTTCTTAAATCCTGTAATGAACAGTTTAAACGAAAAAATTATGATTTATCTTTAACCCTGACCAGAACATTTTCCCCTGATATCGCCATTGTTGGAGGTGTGCACCCCGCTTCGATGGATGCAGACAGTGGAAGGAGACATGTGTTAAAGCGTTTTCACGACTCAATGGAAATAAAGTATGAAAAAGCAATGTTTAATCGGGTTCCTTCTATAGTCGCCCATTCAAAGGCAATAGCTGAAGATATAAAAAAGTATTATCCTGATGTGGATTCTGAAAAAATTTCTGTTATTTATCCTCCTGTTGATACGAGTTTTTTTAGGACTGCAGAACCACAGGACGCTCCTCAGATTATCAGTGAATATCAAATGAAAACAGAAAAAATGACTTTGCTGTTTCCATCAACAGGCCACAAGAGGAAGGGGTTGGCAGAGCTGCTGAAAGCTTTCCGACAGCTGGATAAACAACGTTTTGAGCTGCTGATCACAGGTGAAGGGCTGCAGCATTTTTCAGGGATTCCTGATAATGTACGCTACCTCGGCTATATAGATAATCTCTCGAAGCTGTATTCTGTGGTGGATTATACTATTCTGCCTTCACATTATGAGCCGTTTGGTCTGGCCGTGGTAGAATCTTTAGAGTGTGGCACCCCGGTTATTGTTACCAGAAATGTAGGGGCGTCTGAATTGCTCAGTGATGATGAAGCCGTTATTCTTGATAATAACAACCCTGAAACCATTGTCCATGCGCTCCTTACCCTCGATAATAAATCGGTTGAACCTGGATTTGTCCAAAGAAAGGGGCTCTCTCTTGCAAACCATATCCAGCGACTGAAGAAGCTGGTGAAATAAGTTAATACTGTAAAAGGATAATTCGTATCACCGTGAACCGAATACTCATTATAAAGCCCAGTTCTCTTGGGGACATTATCCACACTTTACCTTTGGCACATGCTTTAAAACGTAGTCTCCCCGGGTGCCATTTGGGTTGGGTCGTCCAGGAATCTTTTACTGAACTCCTTGACCGCGATCCGGCAATTGATACTGTCTATCCAATCAATATTTCATCAACGAGTGACCCGCAAGCCGGCAGGGGAGCCTATTTACGAGCTTTCAAAGAAACATTGATTTCTCTTAAAAGATTGTATGGGGCCGTTCACAGATCATATGATACCGTATTGGATCTTCATGCATCATTTCGCAGTGGATTAATTGGCTTGACCGCCACAGGAGGTCAACGAACAGGATTTAAGAATGCTCGTGAGTTAAATACGCTTTTCCAGCATCGTGTTGTTACAGTACCTGACAATGTGGAGCACGCCCTGGAAAAGAACCTACTCTTTGCCGATAATCTTGGGATTTTACCTGAAAATGATGATTTTCAGATTTATTGTAATCAGTCTGATAGTAATACAGTCTTGTCCTTTTTGCAGGATGAGGGTGTAGACAGCCGGCAACAGATAATCTATGCCAATCCAGCAGCCCGCTGGCAGACTAAGTTCTGGCCTAAAGAACACTGGGCAAAGCTTGCCGATCTCCTGCAAAAAGAGAACAAAGTCTTGGTTTTTGGTGGCAGCAACCATGATCGTGCTTTCATACGCACCATTACAACTCTTATGAAGTCAACTCCCGTCGTTGCCGCCGGACAGTTTTCATTGCCCCAATCTGTGGCCTTGTTAAAGAGGTCAAATCTTTATATTGGTCTTGACTCTGGACCTATGCATATGGCGGCTTTGGCCTCTGTGCCTGTAGTCGCCCTCTTTGGCCCTACACATCCCGGCAGGGTAGGGCCTTACAATGTTGATCACAGGATAGTCAGGTCAGAGGGGCTGGATTGCCTGGAGTGCAGACAGCGGAGTTGTGACCATTTAAGCTGCATGAAAGGGATTTCAGTAGAGATGGTGTATAAGGCTGCTTCGTCCTTGCTGAGAGATTAATACTGTTACAAACCTTCATTGTATGAAAATCAGCTTAATCATAACTACATATAACTGGAAAGAAGCCTTGGCTCTCTCCTTGAAAAGTGCTCTTGCTCAAAAGCAGAAGCCTTTTGAAATTATTGTTGCCGATGATGGCTCAGAAAAGGATACCGCAGCATTAATCCGTAGAATTGCCGCAAATGCGCCTCTTCCAATCATCCATTCATGGCAGGAAGACAAGGGGTTCAGGCTTTCTGCAAGCCGAAATAAAGCAATTGCTCTGGCCACAGGTGATTACATTGTTTTGGTTGATGGCGATATTGTTCAGGAAGAGCATTTTATTAGCGATCATGTCCGGTTTGCCCGTCCCGGGTATTTTGTTCAGGGAACCCGGGTCTTGCTCAATGAAAAACTAGCCAGAGAAGTGTTGCGTGAACAGAGACTCGTTCGACTCTTTTGCGCAAAAGGGGTTGAGAACAAGAAGAATTGTATTCGTTCGGGGATGCTGGCAAATTTATTCTCCTTTAAGAGCAAGAATACTAAGGGGGTCAGGACCTGTAATTTTGCTTTCTGGCGCAAAGATGCAATTGCTGTGAATGGATTTAATGAAGAATTTGTAGGCTGGGGGCGAGAGGATTCAGAATTCACCGCTCGATTACTAAATTATGGGCTTATTCGGCGCAACATGAAATTTAATGGCCTTGCATATCACCTCTATCATCCAATGAATGATAGAAGCTACCTTAACCTCAATGATGTTATTCTTCAGGAAACACTCGAGCAGAAAAAGTGTTGGTGTGAGAAGGGTATTGATCGATATCTCAACGAGAAGCCTTGAAAGAAAGAACTTGACGATTGTCGTGAAATTTATTGTCTATAGATTGGTGGCGATTTAGGGGGCTCCCAATCAGAATCCAATTCGTGGAGTTTGGCGTATTTGTAAAAAGTACCCTCAAAATTCCCAAAAGCAATAACCAGACCAGACCACCCATCAAGAAACCCTTTTTTCAAAATGTACATGTGAAAAAAAGACCAGAATCCATGCCCTAATGCCGTCAACATTCCTGCTGAGCGGCCACGTCCTCGGAGTTTTTGGGCCCCCAGTGTTGAGTATCTATTGATTTTATGTACCACTTCTTCAAGATTCTTATAAGGAAACTGCCAGATATCCTGTTTCAGGTATCCAGCTGGCTTTTCTGAAATAATTATGTACTCTTCATGCACCGGGTCATCGTTTTTAAAATTCAGTGCCCCTTTTTTGAATAATTGGGGTTGCCGGTAGTCAGGGTAAAAACCGGAATGTTTGATCCATCGGCCCATGAAGTAGTTTCGGCGGGGAATGTAGTAGGCATCTGCTGTTTGCGACTGCTTGATAGTCTTCAGTATTTCATCTCGGCTTTCGGGTGTGCAGCGTTCATCCGCGTCCAGTGAAAAAATCCAGTCATGAGTGCAGGCTGCCATGGCCTGGTTGCGTAAATCTCCAAACCCTTTAAACTCAACCTGAACAACGCGGGCACCCATGTCTTTGGCTATTGTTGCTGTCTTATCCTGACTGTATGAATCTGCAAGAATTATTTCATCTGCCCAGAGTACAGAATTAATGGCAGAGCGGATCTTATCTGCCTCATTATAGGCAATGATATAAACTGAAATTTTCGGGCTCATGGCTATCGTGCAGACTGAGGTTTGGCGCCCCGACTTCCACCAGCGAGTTGGATAAGAATATTATTACTTTTCTGCAGTCGACCAGCCATTGTTTTAAAAAGACGTGCGGAGATATTTGGATACTTTTCAATAAGTTCATGTATTTTTTCACCGGGATACCGTTTTATTTTGCAACGGCCAACGGCAATAACCGAAGCATGTCGAGGTTCAGAAAGAATACAGGCCATTTCACCAAAATACTCACCGGGCTCTGTTACTTCGGCGATCTTCTTCCCCTTTTTTAGAACAGCGACTTTACCTCTGACAAGTTTATAAAAATTATTGTCATTCTTGTTTCCCTCCTGAATGATAACATCACCATCCTCATACTCTTCAATATCAGGGTTCACCAGGTAGGTGGGCATTGTGTCTTCGTGTACAACAGTCCTTCGTAAAACTTCCTGCACACTTGTAATTCCCTGTGCTGCTTTTTTCAGACCAGCTCGTCGCAGAGGAATCATTCCCTCCTGGACGGCCACTTTCCGCAGCTGTTCTTCAGATACTTCAGCTTGAATGGCTTTTGCTACTTCATCGGTTACTTCCATTAATTCAAAAAAACCGACACGACCTTTATACCCTAGTCCATTGCATTTGCTACAGCCATTTGGCCCATATAGTTGAAATCCTTTGTCAATTTCTTCTTCGATAAATCCTGCGTTGAGCATTTCATCACGTTCCATGCTAATAGGTACCTTGCAGCTTTGGCATAAGCGGCGGCCAAGTCGCTGGGAAAGAACCATGCTGAGTGATGATGCCAGCAGATAGGCAGGAATACCGATGTCAACCATACGGCCAACAGTGGAGGGTGAGTCATTAGTATGGAGCGTACTGAAGACCAGATGGCCTGTCATGGCGGCTTTCATGGCAATTTCAGCTGTATCAATATCTCGAATCTCACCTACCATGATGATATCGGGATCCTGACGCAGGAAAGCTTTCAGGGCTGCCGGAAAGGTCATACCGACTTCGGTATTCACATTAACCTGGTTGATCCCTTTGAAGTTGAACTCAACAGGATCTTCAGCCGTAAGAATTTTGATATCCTCTTTATTCAAGGAGTTCAAAGCCGAATAGAGCGTAACCGTTTTACCTGAACCTGTGGGGCCGGTAACAAGAAGCAGGCCCTGGGGACTGTTTAAGCAACGCTTAAGAGATTCAAATGTTTCTGGCTCAAAACCGAGCTTAGTCAGGTCAACATTAAGAGACCCCTTATCCAAAATACGAAGAACAATACCTTCTCCGTAGAGCAACGGGAGGGTGGAGACACGAAAGTCTACTGCTTTGTTGCGTCCCAACCTCATCTTTATACGTCCGTCCTGTGGTACTCTTCGTTCGGTTATATTCAGGTCTGCCAGGATTTTCATACGGGCGACGAGCGCATTTTTGATTGTAAGTGGCAGGTTCATTGATTTGAATAGAGCACCATCTTTACGATAGCGAACCTGCATACTTTTTTCAAAAGGCTCTATGTGAATATCACTGACCCCTTCTTTAACTGCCTTAACCAGAATACCGTTGACGAGTTTAATGATGGGGGCATCAGAGGCCGAAAACTGGTCATAAGCACTCTCATCTTCGGTAGTACTTTCTATTTCAAAGTCTTCGGCAGCATCTGTAACCAGAGCTCCAAAATCCTCAACTTGAGTTACTTCCTCCTCATCCTTTTCTTCTTCTGCGTCAGATGAAAAATAGGACTGGTATTCCTCATCATCAATTTTATAATATTTTTTATAGGCATCAATGATGCTGCGCTCTGTGGACACGCAGATATTGAGCTCCATTTGAAGAAGATTTTGCAGTTCTTCTACTTCAAGATCATTGGTCGGCTCGGCCATGGTGAGTTGAAGTGTATTTCCTGCTATTCTAAGAGGTAAGGCAAGAAAACGTTTTGCTGTTTCATAAGGAAGCAGTTGCAGGGCATCCTGACCGGGCGGCTCTTCTTCAATGTTAACCAACGAATAATTGTGCATCCTGCTCAAAAAATTGGCAATAGTATCAGATTCTATTGCTCCGCTTTCCAGGAGGATTCTGCCTAGCCTGTCGCCAGTTTTTTTGTTCGCTGTTTTGGCCTCGTTAAACTGGCTTGCCGTGATGTAGCCGGCTTTTTGTAAAAGCTCACCAATCTTGAGTTTTCCAGCTCCAGATTGGTCTTTTACTGTTCGTTTTCTTGTTATTTTGGATTTTTTTCTGGAAACTGTTTTTTTGGGCATATTTTGTCCGGAAAAGAATGCTTTCCACCGTTGGGTTAGTATTAATTATAGAATGTGTCAGTACTTAATTAGCATACTATACTACAAAAAAAAAAACGGGTCAAAAGAGGATATCTTTTTTGACCCGTTTAAAAGTGGCATGTCATGAAAAACTAATCAGAGAACATAAGAATAAAGAATAGACTCTTAAAATACACCTTTTACTTTACCCGTTTCCACATCAACATCTATTCTGCGATACGCAGGGTCTGACGCCGTACCTGGCATAAGGCTGATAGCACCTGCAACCGGCACTACAAACCCGGCCCCTTTGTAAGTTAAAATATCACGAATTGGCAGGGTCCAGCCTTTTGGGACACCTTTAAGCTTGGGATCATGCGAAAGGGAAAGATGGGTTTTAACCATACATGTGGTCATTTCTTTCATCTCAGGATCCGCTTCAATGCGTTTAAGCTTAGCAGAAGCTTCCGGTGAGTAGCTGACACCGTCACCGCCGTAAACTTCTTTAACGATTAATTCAATACGTTTTGACAGTGGTGTATCAAGATCATAGAGAAATTTAAAATCATTAGGTTCCTCACAGGCATCGGCAACCGCATCGGCAAATTCAAGAGCTCCGTCTCCGCCATGTTCCCAGTGACGTGAAAGAGCTACACGGGCACCGGCAGCTTCTGACATGCGTCGAACAGCGGCTATTTCGTTGTCTGTGTCTGTGTAAAATGCGTTAATACAGACAACAGGGTTAATGCCTGCTTTTTTCACAGTCTCGATATGGTGGATGAGGTTAGCGCAACCAGCTTCAACCCAACCCACGTTTTCCCCCTCATATTCTTTGGGCATAGGCTTGCCAGGCACTGGAATTGGTGCACCGCCATGGCATTTAAGGGCTCTGATTGTGGCAACAACAACGGCACAGTTTGGTTTAAGACCGGAATACCGACATTTCAGGTTCCAGAATTTTTCAAAACCAATGTCAGCGCCAAATCCGGATTCTGTGACATTGTAATCAGCAAGTTTTAGGGCTACCCGATCAGCAATAACCGATGACTGGCCAATGGCAATATTAGCAAAAGGTCCGGCATGAACAACCACCGGCTGCCCCTCAAGGGT
>JALXCX010000319.1 GCA_026990725.1 Desulfobulbaceae bacterium | reverse complement strand
ATCTTCTTGATGATACCAGTGATGCTCCGGTCATTAAACTTGTTAACCTGGTCCTCTCTCAGGCTGTTCGGGATAATGCAAGTGATGTTCATATTGAGTCCTATAAAGACCGGATAAAGATTCGTAAGCGGGTGGATGGTATCCTGTATGACATGTACTCTCCGCCCAAGCATGTCCAGTCCCGTCTTATATCCCGAATCAAAATTATGGCTAAAATGGATATAGCTGAAAAGCGGTTGCCCCAGGACGGCCGCATTGAGATTAAGATAGGTGAAAAAAATATCGACCTGCGTGTGTCGACTCTGCCGACAGCGTATGGCGAACGAGTGGTTATGCGTTTGCTGAATAAATCAACCGTGCTGCTTTCTCTGGAAACACTGGGCATGGCCAAGCACGATCTGGATAGGTTCAGGCAGCTGATCAAGGCACCATTTGGCATTATTCTGGTTACCGGCCCGACTGGCAGCGGGAAGACCACAACGCTTTATTCCACTCTGTCTATTCTTAATAAACCTGATGTCAATATTATCACGGTTGAAGACCCCATAGAGTACCAGATTAACGGCATCAGTCAGATGCAGGTTAATTCAAAAATCGGCCTGACTTTTTCCAACGGGCTTCGTACCATTGTCCGTCAGGATCCTGATATCATTCTGGTTGGTGAGATTCGTGATCTTGAAACAGCGGAGATTGCTATTCAGTCTGCGCTGACCGGGCATCTTGTTTTTTCCACTCTGCATACCAATGATGCAGCCAGTGCCATTACCCGGCTCATCGATATGGGCGTGGAACCTTTTCTTGTCTCTTCTTCAGTAAATGCCATTCTTGCCCAGAGGCTGGTCCGGCAGATTTGTCCACATTGCAAGGATTCATATAAGCCGGATTCCGAATATCTGGCAAGGGTCGGTGTTTCGCCCATTAAATTTGGCGACAGGCTTCTTTACCATGGACGTGGTTGTCCGGAATGTATGGGGACCGGGTATCAGGGGCGGCTGGGGATCTTTGAGCTCATGATTTTAAATGATCCATTAAAGAGTCTTATCCTCAAGACCTCGGATTCCGGTGAGATTAAACGGCAGGCGTTGTCTTCTCTGGCCATGGGGATGCGTACTCTTCGTCAGGACGGATTGCGCAAAGTACTGGCCGGGTTAACAACGTTGGAAGAAGTTTTTCGGGTAACGTGATTTGTGTTTTTCTTTTAAGGCTGCAGGAGCGGAAGACAGGGGGGAGTTATCTATTCAAACTGAAAATTTATCTAACACAGGGCCTGCCTCTTACACTTTTTGTCTGGTCGCTTATTTAATCAGTTGATTCATCTCAAAAATCGGTAGGAGAATTGAGACAACAATAAAGCAGACCACAAGCCCCATGACCAGAATCATGATGGGTTCTATCATCGATGTCATGGCCATAATTTTTGATTCCACCTCTTTTTCATAACTGTCAGCGGCTTTGGAGAGCATTTTTTCCAGAGCTCCACTCTGTTCACCTACCGAGATCATCTGGACCAGCATGGGGGGGAAGTATTCATTGCCATGCAGGATGCTTGACAGGCTTTTTCCTTTTTCAATTTCTTCAGTGGCTTCATCCATGATGTCGGCCAGTAATACATTGTTGAGGCTGTTTTTTACTATCTGAATAGAGGTGATAAGGGGCACACCCGATTTGAGCAGACTGCCCAGAGTTCGGCCAATACCTGCGGCGGCTATCTTTATGTTGAGATCGCGAAACATGGGCAACGTCAGTTTGAACTTATCCCAGACACGTCGCCCTTGGGGACGCTGGATGGAAAAGCGAATCCCTGAAATAACCAGAATGGCCATTATAACAATCAGCCACCAGTAATTCTGGAGGAACCCACTGATTTTCATAAGGATAATGGTGGGGAGCGGCAGAATCTGATTCCGATCAATAAAGACTTTGGTGATCGAGGGAACGATATAGGTCATTACCAAAAACAGGACAATGGTTCCTACCACGGCCATAAAAACAGGATAGATCAGGGCTGCGGATATGCGGGAGCGCAGGGCGTGCTGCCGTTCACCGAATTCTGCGAGTCTTTCCAAAACCACATCAAGAGATCCCGAAGCTTCACCGGCCCTGACCATGTTGACATAGACCTTGGAAAAAAGTTTTGGATGTTCGGACAGGGCAGAGGTGAGCGAGTTGCCCTCGTTCACGGATTCTTTAACCTGGGTAATAATGGTCTTCAGTGTCTTATTTGTGGTTTGTTCTGTGAGTCCGCTTAAGGCGGGCACAAGTGGAATTCCGGCCGCAAGAAGAGTGGCCAGCTGGCGGGTGGCGACATGAATTTCTTGTTGTTTTACCCTCTGACCGGTTTGAAAAGTGAAAAAGTCATGTTTCTTTTTTTGCCGTGCTTTTGGCGTGGTCTCCCGGATTTCAACAGGATACTTGCCGCTTTGACGAATCTTTTGTCGTGCGGCAGAAACCGAGTCGGCATCCATTACGCCTTTTTGTTTTTTTCCGGCGGTATCAAGTGCTGTGTATTCAAAAACGGGCATGGTATATTTATGTACTCAGAAAACAGAGTCTTGTTACCAGTGGGAGACAGTAACGTAAGAAAGCAAATACTTTTCAATTAAAAAGATTTCTTCATAGAAACATCTTCAGTATACTAACATATTGACCTGTTGAAAAATAAAAATTTTTCAGACAGACTTTTTCAAGGGGGCAGGGTATGGTATTATTGTCTATTTATCTTGCCGGAACTTGAGAAAATTACATAAGAAAGGAGAGTTATGAAGGTAACCATTGAGTATTGTACTTCCTGAAACTATAAGCCACGAGCTGCCGGTCAGGCAGCCGAAATTATCAGTGCATTTGGTCCGCAGACGGAAGTCGATTTGATTCCCGGTTCCGGTGGAGCTTACATCGTTTGTGTGGATGATAAGCAGATTTTTTCGAAAAAGGAAGTCAATCGTTTCCCCGATGACGGTGAAATACTCGGCTTGCTGAAATAGCTGTTGATTCTGTTAACCGTTACTTGTGGGCAGGCATATTGTCCAGACATTGTGAAATGCATTCATCGCAGGTCACTCTGGGTTTGCCTCGAGTACAGAAATCGGCAAACCCCTGGATTAACTCATCGCCTCCCCGCGGGCACACTTCCAGAAATCGTGAAAAGTTGACCATACGTTCAATGATTTCTGCCGGAGCCGTGTGTTCAAAGCGGCAGGCTCCGATTTCGGCAGTTGCCTCGTCAACGGCCAGTACTTCAATAAAAAATTTTTTCAGGGCATTGTGGCGGCGAATAACATCCTCGGCTATGATTCGCCCCTGTTCGGTCATGGTGATGACCTCGTAGGGGGCATAGTTGATGAGGCCTTTTCTGGACAGCGTGCGTAAGGCTTCTGTTACTGAGGCACCACTGACTTTAAGCCGCTTACATATGTCTTTTCCTCGGGCGACATCCTTTTCGGTAATTATGTTGTAAATGGCCTCGATGTAATCTTCAAGGCTGGCGCTGAGCTGGTGGTCGTCATTCATGGGGTCTGAAAGCGGTCATGGATTATTGAATAAACTGGTAAAACGATACAGGGTGTTCCGGGCTGCGTCAAGTCCAATATGGTCGTTTTGCCGCAGCTTTAATTGAAATAAATCTTTGCTTGTGCGAAAAAAATGCTGCAGGAACTCCGTGTTAATAATCTGGCCTTAATCGATACGCTGGAACTTGATTTTTCAAATTATTCCACTGGGTTGATTGTTTTCACCGGAGAAACCGGGGCCGGCAAGTCGATTATTCTTCAGGCTGTGCACTTGCTCACAGGAGGACGGGCATCACAATCCTGGGTTCGCAATGATTGCGATCAGGCAGTGATTGAGGCTTTGTTCGATATTGGGGATCATCCCGAACTTGCGCAGTTTTTGCCGGAACATGGTTTAGACGATAGTGGAGAAATCATTGTCCGCCGGGTTGTGAGCAGCCGGGGACGAAGCAGGATTTTTATTAATGATCGGCTGGTGACAACAAAGTTGACTGCAGAGCTTTCGGAGAGTCTGGTCAACATTGCCAGTCAGCACGATCATCAGGAGTTACTGCGAAGTCGCAGTCATATTGATTTTCTTGATGTCTTTGGTGATCTGCTCGAGCTGCGTCATGAGTATGGCCGGCTGTTTGCCCGCTGGCAGAAAATAAACCGGCAGCTTGTCGGCCTGAAAGAACGTGAGCAGGACAAGGAACAACGCAGAGATTTTTTGAGTTTCCAACTCAAGGAAATCCGGGACGCCGACCCGTGTCCCGGTGAAGATGAAGAGCTGGGCAAAGAACGGGATTTGCTGAAAGCTTCGACCACTCTTGCAGAACTTGCCGGGAAAAGCCACCAGCTTATCCAGAATCAACTTGTGGATCATTTGGCAGAAATCAGGAAAAACATGGAAGAGGCTGCAAGTCTTGACCCGGAAGTGCAGGAGCTTGCCGCTCGCATCAGTTCTGCCTGTTTTGAAGTGGAAGACCTTGAAAATGCTCTTCGTGATTACTGCCGTTCAATTCCCATGGATCAGGGCCGGGTGGAAGAAATCAGCGCTCGTCTCGCCCTGCTCCGGCAACTCCAGAGAAAATACGGGTTAATGCTTGCAGATGTTCTTGAATTTGCGAGCAATGTCGAGCAGGAATTACAGACTCTGGACAGCCTGGATCAGGAGATAGCTGTCCTTGAGCGTGAGGAGAAAACACTGTATACCAAGCTTGCTTCAATGGCAGAAAAACTCTCTGCTTCCCGCAGAAAAGCCGGCGAACGATTAGGGGCAGCCATGGGCGAGGAATTGTCATCTCTTTCGTTTAATCAGGCAGTTTTTGAGGTTTGTTTTGCAGGTGAATCTGAGCAATCTCCCGATTTTACCCCTACCGGTAGGGATAAAGTAGAATTTCTTTTTTCAGCCAATCCGGGGGAACCGGCCAAACCTCTTGGTCATGTTGTTTCAGGCGGTGAACTGTCCCGGCTTATGCTGGCCATGAAATGTCTGCTGGCCCGGAGAGACAGGGTTGATACTGTGATTTTTGATGAGATAGATGCCGGTATTGGCGGCGAAGCTGCCGAAGCTGTCTCCCGCAAAATTGAGGAGCTTGCCGGACACCATCAGGTTTTTTGCATTACCCACTTGCCCCAGATTGCCGCCCGTGCTGACGCCCATTTTTTGGTTGAAAAAAAGGTCGAGAAACAACACACCTGCACCAGCATCCGCCGCCTTGACAGAAAGGAAAGAGTTGCAGAGCTTGCTCGAATGCTGGGAGGCGAGAATCCTTCGGGCCAGACCAGGGCGCTTGCCCATGAACTGGTTGAGCGCAAGAAGCTATAATTTTTTTCCTTTAAAGATGATACAGAACAATGAGTAAGAAAGTAACGGCCATTGGCCTTTTTTCAGGTGGCCTGGATTCCATTCTTGCCTGCCGCATAATTGCCGATCAGGGGATTTCCGTGCGGGCGCTTAAATTTGTCACTCCGTTTTTTGACCATGATCTTCTGGCCGATGAACAGGCATACCAGCGGGAAATACATGAAAAATACGGTTTGGATGTTGAGCTTGTCGATTTGAGTGAGGGCTATATTGATCTGCTACGCAATCCGGCCCATGGCTTTGGAAAAAATTTTAATCCCTGCATTGACTGCAAGATCCTTATGTTCAGTCAGGCCCGAAAAATCATGGAGAATTCCGGGGCCTCCTTCCTGCTGACCGGAGAGGTTCTTGGCCAGCGTCCCATGTCCCAACGGCGGGATACCCTGAATGTGATCGAACGTGACTCTTTCTGTAAAAAATTCCTGTTACGTCCTTTGTCCGCAAAACTTATGAATCCAACCCTTGCAGAAGAGCAGGGCTTGATTGACAGAGAGCGGTTGTATGCTTTTGCCGGGCGAAGCCGTAAACCGCAGATGCAACTGGCCAGAGAAATGGGAATAACGGAGTTCCCGGCGCCTGCCGGAGGTTGCGTGCTCACGGACCCTAATCTTGCCTCCCGTATCAAGCGATTTTATGCAGGACTCTTTTCCATAGGACAGGAGCAGTTTCAGGTTAATGATATCAAGTTGTTGCTGGTTGGCAGGCAGTTTCGTCTTCCCGGCGGACATTGGCTGGTGCTTGGCCGCAATGAGCAGGAAAATGAACGTCTTGAAATGCTGAAAAATGATGATGACTGGCTTTTTTTTATGCCAAAACGTCCGGGACCCACGGCATTGTTGCGTCGGGCAACGGACAGGCTTCAAGACGCGCCGGAAGAAACCGAGATCCTGCGCCTTGTGGCCGGGCTAGTGGTTCGTTATGGCCGGAAAAATAAGGGGCAAATTTTGCCCGGTGAGGTGCAGGTTGAGCGTGACGGCTGTATCGATATTTTGCAGGCCAAGCCGCTTGGGGAAACTGAGTTTATTCGTTGGCTCTGCTGAAATTTTAGCAGGTTATGCCTGCATCTCCGGCTCCTTTGAAAACAGAGGCAATAGGATAGTAAAGGGAAGATAATTTGATTGTCACGTCAGCCTGCCTGGATTTGGGCAGGTTCTTTAAGAAGAGGTCGTCGTCCTGCTCTGCCACCTGGCTGCAAAGAAAGAGTCTGTGAAAATTTGCAGAAAATGAAAGATGAGGCAGGCTATAATTGCACTGCCTGTATCAATGCTAATACCAGCGATTACAGCCAGTGCCACGGAAAGCGTTTTTTGAGAGGTGACAAAGCAGAGTGCTTTGTTGTCTGAATTTGTGAGCCCCAGCTTAATGCCGGATAGAAATGACACCCCAAAGAGGAACAGGTGAATAAATACGGCGAGCGCTGCAATAAGTACATACTCTTCCCACCCCATTCTGCCCAGTGTCTTTGCTGTCATGGCGAGAGAGGCATAGACGACCAGAATAACACAACTGGAATTAACACTGTTCCATAGGCGGGAGGCGCTTTTTGTTTTATTTATTTTTCGTATGATTCTACCAAGTAGAAAGGGCGCCAGCACCAGTATAACCATGGTCAGGAGCAGAGCCTTCCTGTCAATGGTAATTTGTCCTGCTGCCTGCAGACACAGGGAAAGGGTGAAGGGGATAGTGAGTATGGCCAGCAGATTTAAACTTATGGTCAAAAAAAGGGCCAGCAGGGCGTTGCCTCCGCTGATGACAGTTATGACAATGCCCGATGAGATGGTTGGTGGCATGGTCGACATAATGATGAGTCCAGCAGCAATTGCCGGGGTAAGGTGGAGAAGTTGTACGAGTATCACTCCCAGTAGCGGCCCAAGCACAAGGGATATGAGTGCCGCCACAGTAAAGAGCTGGAGGAGCTTTTTGTTCAACTGTACTCCCCGGTTGTCGGTTTGATAACCGCTGACCAGAAAGATGATAAAGATGAAAAGTTGCACGCCGTGGTGAGCTGCAAGAAAAATCCCCGGAGCAGGTAACTGCAGAGCACAGAAAAGGGCTGCCAGCAGACCTGTGGGAAGATACAATTTCTGTAAGCTGTGCAGACTAATCCTGCCGAACCGCACCATTTTCCTTGCTGTCAGTCTGTTCCTGTTCAGCAAGCCAGAGAAATTTTCTGCACGTCCCGCGGATAAGGCTTGCCTCTTTTTTCTTTATCCTGATACGGCTTAAAAACTGACGAATATTACGCATCCAGTAGGTTTTGTTGGTATGGCGGATAAAGGTGGTTTTGGTCAGAACCTGCTCGATATGCTCATACATCCCTTCCAGGTCATAAGAGTTGGCAAAATCTGACTCACGTACAGTCGAATGCACCTGGCGCAGGGCCATACTCAGTTCGTAGCAGTGAATGGCCACGGCCTGAGCAAGGTTGAGAGATGAAAAATCAACGGTTGGAATGGTTGATGTAAACTGACAGAGATCCAGATCCTCATTGGTCAGGCCGGAGTTTTCCGGGCCAAACATCAGGGCAATCCTGCTGCCCGGCGCAAGAGGAGCAAGATCAGTCATCACTTCATGGGGCGTCTGCTCAAGCACCCGGTGTCTGCCCTGTCTGGCTGTTGTCCCGACAATAAAATGATAGGGTTGGGCGGCCTCCCGGGTTTTTTCAAAGAGTTGCAGCCTGTGAATGAGATGGGCCGCCTTGTGGGTGGCCATCTTCAGCATCCGCTCTTCATCGGGTCGTTTTTTGGCTATGACAATGAGCTGTTCAATGCCAAAGTTACAGGCAATACGGGCTGAAGCCCCGATGTTTTCAGGATATTTTGGATCAACCAGAATTATACCGCTACCGGGTATCGTGGTGATAGGATCTTGTGCTGTGTCCATGGGTAGGGAAAAACAGAGAAGAAAGAAAAAACAAAAAAGCGGTGTTCCCCAGTATCAGGGGAAAACACCGCGTAGAGTGTGTCAGGCGAAAATCAGCTGCCTGCCGGATCTTCGAGCTCCAGGGTGTTGCTTTTATTCCGTGGCTTGTCCTGTGGTGACGATGCAGTAGAGCCGGTGCTCGTAGTCATTCGTTTGATAAAGGGAAGAAGACCTTTTTCCGCGCTGCGCATCTCTTCTTCGGCCTCTTTTAAGGTAATCTGCCAGGCCGGGGCGAAACCGGGTGATTTTTCAAACATGATTTCTGCTGCTTTCTGGTATATCTGCGACTGGCGGATTTCCTGTTTGCCCGGTTTCTGATTGAGTACCTGAATCATGTTGCGTAGATTGTCTCGTTCCGCTCTAAGCTGTTCGGCCTCATTTTTACGACGTTCGTTATCTGCAGAATCTATCTCAAGCTTGGTGTGCAGATGTTCACGTAATTTTTTGATGTCTGCGCTCAGCAGACGGATTTTGAATACAGAGCGAATCCAGAGTGCAATGGCAATGAGCAGCCCAATAATCAGGCCGCGCAGGAAGGGGTTGCTCAGGATTGATGAAAACCAGCTTGTTCCGTCCATAATACACCTCAAAAATGAAATAACCTGCCCCGCCGCAAGCGGACGGGGGATGAAATTCAAGAGAAAAAAAGAATCAAATAAGCAAAATTTTTTCTTTTGACCCTATTGAACTTAACAGGGTTCGTCAAGAAAAGAACCGTTTTTACCCTGTCATCTTTGGAAAAATATATACTGATCCCACCTGGGTAAAGAGGTGATCGTTATGATCTTTTGCCCGCATTGTCGTCAACAAGAGAAAAAGTAATTCTTTTTGAGAGCATGTCAACATGATCCAGTTGCACCCGGACAAGTCTGCCAAGCTGGTAGGTCTTTGCCGTGCGTTCCCCGACCAGCTTGTTGCCGTGGTTGTCAAAGTTGTAATGGTCGTCTTTCATTGAGCCGATGGTGACAGCACCGCTGATGAAATATTCCAGCAATTCGACAAAGAGTCCAAAGGAGGTCACTCCGGAAATAATGGCATCAAAATACTCTGTAATGCGATCTTTGAGAAACAGGACAGAAAGTCGGGACTGAACATTGCGTTCGATATCCACAGCCACCCTTTCCCGGGTTGAAAGAAACAGTCCTGCTTCATCAAGCGTTGTTTCCCCGCTTAATGGTTTCTTTTTTGTTCCCGTCAGATAATTCTGCAGAACTCGATGGACAACAAGATCAGGGTAACGGCGAATTGGTGAAGTGAAGTGCAGATAATATTGTGCCGCCAGACCAAAATGGCCCAGATTCTCCGGAGTGTATCGGGCTCTCTGCATGGTACGAAGCAAAAGGTTGTTGACAACGTATTCAGCCGGTGAGTTTTGTGCCGTGGCCAGAACCCGGGCAAACCAGGCGGGAGTATTTTCCGTTTTTGGCAGCTGCAGCCCCATGGACTTGGCTGCTTCTGTAAACTGGCTGACTTTTGTTGGATCAGGTTTTTCATGGACCCGAAACAGGGTCGGAGTGCTTGTTGTATCCAGTGTTTCTGCCACGGCCTCATTTGCGGCGAGCATAAATTCTTCAATAAGCAGATGCGCCTGGTTTCTTTCGCTCCTTCCTATGGAGGCTATGGTGTCGCCATCCATGGTGATCATGGCCTCTGGAATGGTAAATCCCAAAGCGCCGCGTGCCGTCCGTTGCCCGGCCAGACAGGCAGACAGTTTTTTGGCTTTTTCAAGCATGGGCACCAGGCTTTTATACCTGGTGCGAAGTTTTTTCTCCTGAAGATAAATGATTTTGTTCACAGTATCGTAGGTAAAGCGTTGGTGACTGCGGATCAGGCTTTTTGTAAATTTTGCTCCTGTGCGCACACCCTTGCTGTCAAACTCCAGGATTGCCGTGAAGGCCGGTCGATCCTGATCCGGGACCAGTGAACAGAGATTGTTGGACAGCCTTTCCGGCAGCATGGGCAAAACAAGATCCGGCAGGTACACACTGGTTCCCCGTTGATAGGCCTCATTATCGATGACCGAACCAGGCCGTACATAATGGCTGACATCGGCAATAGAAACATAGAGCCGGAAACCGTTTTTTGTCTTCTGTACGGCAATGGCATCGTCAAAATCTTTGGCCGTTGCCCCGTCGATTGTCACATGTCTGATGTAGCGGAGATCTTTTCTGCCGTCCTGACAGTCAGTAATTTCCACAAGGTCTGACGCCGCCTTTTCCACCCGGGCAGGAAAAGTGCGGGGCAGGTTAGCTTGCTCAATTGCCATACGGATCTGGACCAGAGGGGATTCGGGGTCTCCGAGTACTTCAATAATTTTTCCCTCGGGAATGCGGTGTTTAGAACCATAATCGATGATCTTCACCAAAACACCAATGCCGTTGGTCGCGTTTGAGGCATTGTCTGGTTTGATAAGGACAGTGAAGGGCATTTTGTCGTTATCAGGTGTCACGTAACCAGTCTTTCCACCTTTGGTATAGATCCCGCAAATCCTTTTAAAGCCACGTTTAAGAACCTGGATGATACGTCCTTCCGAGCGTCCCTGACTGCCGGGCAGAATCTTGACCAGTACGGTGTCTCCATGGCTGGCTTCACCCAGTGCATGGGGTGGAATAAAGATGTCTTTTTGTTTTTTTGCGCTCTGCCCCTCAAGAACCGCAAATCCGAATCCTTTGGCATTGAGAGTCAGTTGTGCTTTGACCAGATTTGCTTTGTCCGTTATCAGCCATTTTTTCTTTTTCCGGCTGAGTTGTCCTGATCGCTCCATTTTGGCAAGAAGATCATAAATGAGTTTTCGTTCAAACTTGGCCAGAGCCAGCCCTTTCAGCAGGACGGCCATTGAAACAGGATTTTTTTGTTTGTTGAGAAAGGTTAGTATTCTTTCACTTAACGTAGGCGTTGCTGTCGGCTGTCGTCCGCGTAGGGGCGATGTTTTCTGGGGGTGTCTCCGGTGTCTGCGGGGAGGTTTTTTTCTTGCCATGTGGGTCCTGTTTGATTGTGCGCAAAGATTGTCGCAAACCTGCAACGGATTTTCTTTGTCCGTCGTTTCGGTTTCTGCTACAGTGGCGGAGAATAGACATTGATTGTCATGCCTGTTCCGCAGTCGGCGTAATAATTTACGACATTTTATTCATTCTACACCAACCTTAAAGAAATATAAAGTACAGGTATACCGGGGTCGGGGCAGACAAGATGCAGTATAGAAAATTTGACAGAGAAGAGTACCGCCGGACAATGAACGAATTTATCGGTTCCGGTTCGGACGTGCAGGTGTTCTGGCAGGCGCTTGATTTTGCTTTTGAGGCCCATGAAAACCAGTGGCGAAAGTCTGGTGATCCCTACATTATGCATCCCTGTAATGTGGCGCGTATTCTTGTTGAAGAACTTGATGTCAAAAACCCCGAGATTCTTGCCGCTGCTTTGCTTCACGATACCATGGAGGATGTGGAGTATGTTACTGCCGATCTTCTTCGGGAAAAGTTTGGTTCAAATGTAGAAGCCATCGTTGAGGGGTGTACCAAAGTAACCCATTATAAAGGGGATAAACAGACGTTTAAGAAGCTGGTTCACCGCAAGATTTTCTCCGGTGCCGCGGCCAAACCCGAGGTTATGATCGTTAAGCTTGCGGATCGACTGCATAATCTGCGAACCCTGGCCTCCATGCCCCGCCATAAACGTCAGAAAATTGCCGCTGAAACGCTTGATATTTATGCGCCTCTGGCCACGATTTTTGGTCTGTTTGATATAAAACGTGAGCTGTACAATCTGGCTCTTGCCTATAAATTTCCCAAGCAGGGGAATAAACTTCAGTTGCAAATAAATCGACTGCGGGATGATCCGAAAATTCTCTCAATCCTGCAGGAGGTCCGGCAGGCTTTGGCCGATGAAGGCGTGATCGCAGAGGTCTCGTTACGCACGAAAGGATTGTGGGGGTATTATGATGTAAAGAATCGGATTCTCATTAAAAAAATTGAAAATCCCCAGGAAATACTCATAAAAACAGCAAATCGGCGGAGCTGTTACCTGGCTTTGGGTGTTTTGAATCAGATTTATCCGCCCATTCCCCGTACCATTCGAGATTTTATTGCCAACCCAAAGCCCACGGGGTATCAGGGGCTGCATGCGCGTGCCAATATTAACGGGCGCAAGCAGTTTTTCAAGATTCGTACTGAGGAGATGGCTCTAAAGGCCCAGAGAGGGCTTGTCCGGGATTGGACGTTAAGTGAGAAGAAAAAAAGTAATTTTGTGCGTGAAATTCAGGAGATGTTTGATATTCTCGGCAGCGATGATACGGTTTCATACCGGGATATGATCGCCGCCGGAGGCCGCAAAGAGATTTACACCTATACTCCCCAGGGTGATCTTATTTGTTTGCCTGTTCATTCAATCGCCCTTGATTTTGCCTTTCGGGTACATACGGCTATCGGTCACAGTTGCCTCGGAGCCCTTGTTGGAAATCGAAAGATCAGTTCCGATGATGTACTCAAAGATGGTGATGTCGTAAAGATTATTCGTCAGGATACGCCGGTTCGTTTTGAGCCTGAAATACAGAAGCTCTGCCAGACACCCAAAGCCAGATCCGAGCTGGCAAAGGCCTTCCGGATGCGGTTTGGTGAGGTAGCAAAAGAAACCGGGAAATCGGTTCTGCAGCAGGAATTGCGTAGGTATGGTCTTCCTTTTACGCTCCTCTCAAAACCTGAAATGGCTGATATTCTCGAATACTTTACCATTGAGTCTCTGGATCAGTTGTTTCAAAAGGTAGGACAGGGCAAAGTAAAAATGCGTGAGTTGATATTTGAGATTAAAAGCGGTCTTTATGCGGGAAAAGAAGCCTTGCAACAACCCACCGGCATTTTTAACCGGATAGAGTTGACCACGGTTGATCCTGTGGTGGTGAAGTCTTCTGCCTGCTGTAAGCCGACGCCTTTGGATAAGGGGTTGGTAGGCCTGCTCAGTGAGCGGGGAATTTCTCTGCATCAAAAAGATTGTCACCGGCTGCAGAAGCTCAACTTTCAACGGGAAGACGCTGTTGAGGTTCGCTGGAGGAACAGGGAGACCCTGGTACGTAAACCCCAGAAGGTCATCATCTTTGCTGCCACCCGGCACCGGTTGTTCATGCTTCTTTCGGTGGCTCCTGAAAAAATGATCATAAATGAAGTGTTCAGGCTCAGCAAAAAGCCGGGAGTAACCCAGGCCTGGGAGGTGATCTTTACGGTCGCCAATCTCTATGACTTAAAGAAAATTATTAAGCATCTTGACCGGTCTTCCCTCAACTATGTTTACGATTTTGAGGCATAGATTTTTTTGACTCGGGTCTAGGAATTCCCATTTTAGGCAGAAAGATTTTGATACCATTTCCGTTTCAGTAGGGCCGTTTATTCTCGACTCATTATTGTTTTTAAAAAAGCTGTTTGAGCGCTGTGCTTTCTTTCCCTCCCTTTCTCGGGTACCTTCCTGTAGAAAAAATAACTATTTAACCAGTTCATGCACAGACACAATCTCCACGGCCGACAACCTGTCACCACATTTTCTGAAGGCCTCAAGGGTTGCCTGGTAAGGGTGACCGATTGCAATTGCCTGGCCGTTTTTTCGGGCTTTGGTAATGAGTTTATCCAGCTGGTGACATATTTTTTTACTGTTCTGGACGTTATCAAGAAAAATTTGCCGGCGATTAGTTTTAAGGCCCATTTTTTGTGCTTCGTCAAAACCCTTGGATTTCCCGCTGGTAAAAGAATCGATAAAAAACAAATCCTGGCGTTTGAGTTCGGCGAGTACCCGGTGTATCGCCTTACGATTTGCGGTAAATTTTGAGCCCATGTGGTTATTGGCACCAATGGCGTGGGGAATTGCCGCCAGGTCTTTGGTAAGAATTACAAGTTGCTTTTCAGGCGGTGTCTTCAGGTAGAGGGCACCGGGGCCGGGGTCCCATTTTTTTGACTGAGCCTCCATCGGTATGTGGACCAGGATGTCACGGCCTTTCCGGTAGGCAATTTCATCCAGCTCCGGGACAAAGGGTGCATGGGGAAGAAAGGCAAAACTTAAGTTTAAGTCAAGCTCAAGCAAGCCACGACAAATTTTCTGGTGATATCCCATGTCATCAATAATAATTGCAACCTGTGGCCGTTTTTTTACATGGGTGGCAACTGCGTTTGGCTGTGTGGACACTGGCTCTTCCATGGGAGTTGCGGCTGGTTCTTCGAAAACAAAACTCTTTTGTTTCGCTGGTTTTTCTAGAACCGTGGCTGTTGAGGCCGGGTCAGTTTTTTGTTCGGAGTCACCGGTAAGACTTTGGGAAAACCAGCAGGCAGAGAGAAGCAACAGAACCACAAAAGCCGCAGAATATCCGGAAAATTTAAGCACAATAGTTTTTTTATTCATTGATTTGTTGATCGCTCCTGCAAAAGAGGGGGTTATTGGTCACGGTGAAGGATATACGTTGCCAGATCAGTCAGAATGGCTAGACCTTCCTTGTGCTCGGGTTTATTAAACACAGAAAGTCCGGCTATTGCCTGGGCAATTTCTTTTTCAGCTCTTTGTCTGGCATAGGCAAAGCTGCCGAGTTCAACCATGAGTTGTCTTGCCGTAGCACAGGTGCCCGGTAGAGTGCGGTCACCGTGGATACACTCAAGCAAAGTGTTTTTTTCGGAATCACTTGCCTTGCTGAGGGCGTGAATAAGAGGAAGGGTCAGCTTGCCTTCAACGAAATCATTACCCGTTTGTTTTCCTGTTGTCTTTGCATCTCCTAAATAGTCAAGCAGGTCATCAATAATTTGAAATCCGATACCCGTTTTTTTGCCATAAGCGGCAAGGGCGCTTTTCTGTTTCGGGGATCCTTTTCCAAACAGGGCACCGATTTCACAGGTCGAGCTGATGAGTCGGGCGGTTTTTCGCAGGATTACAGCAAAATACTGCTGCTCAGTGATCGAAGTGTCGGCGATGTGACGAAGCTGGAGAAATTCGCCATCTACCATGGCGGTTGTGGCCCCGCAGAAGATATCCAGGCCTTCCTGACCAGTGAGTGAACCAATAAGATGCATTGATCGGGCATGCAGCCAGTCTCCGGCAAGAATTGCTGCTGCCATGCCAAATTTTTTCCCTACCGATTCCTTGCCCCGCCGGTTTTCTGCGTGGTCAATAACGTCATCGTGGATAAGTGTGGCCACATGCAAGTATTCAAAGGCTGCTGCAAGCAAAGCCAGCTCTTTATCATCACGACCGCAAAGTCGGGAGCAGACAATGGCCAGCATGGGGCGAACCCGTTTGCCGCCGCCGAGCAGGGCGTAATGCAGTACTTCGACAAGCAGAGGATCGTTTCCTGCAAGAGCCAAAGCAAGGTCTGCCCTGATGGTCTCTTCTACCTGACCGGCAATTTTTTTGATGAAACTTGTAAGGGAAGACGAATCTGAAGATGTCATGATGTCATACAGTAGGGCTTGGGAAAAGTTGGCAAAATATAATGTCGTTTATGTTGTCTGGTTCTTGAAAAAAAGCTCGACGTCGAGCGAATCTCTGCTTACGGGTGCTTCCGGCAGACTCTTTAAAAAT
>JALXCX010000318.1 GCA_026990725.1 Desulfobulbaceae bacterium | reverse complement strand
TAAGATCAAAACAACCTACAATTATAAACATTTCGTCCCGTTTAGGCTCAATGTCAAAAAATGCGTTTGGTGAATTTACAGGCAAAGGATTTTCCTATGGTTATCGGATAGGGAAAGCTGCTCAAAATATGCTGACGCAATGTTTATCACAAGAACTTGAAACCCAAGGTTTCAAAGTATGTGCTTTACATCCGGGTAGACTTCTTACTGCAAGTGGTGCTTCTGATGGCCATATGACGCCCTACGAGTCAGCCCAAAAGATTTATAATCTGCTCGTGGAAGAGAAAATAGAAAATGGTGGTTACTATTGTATTGAAACAGGAATCCTACAGTGGTAACCAGAAAATTTCCTGAAAAAGCACATGGCAGGGAACTGGAACGGGACTGCAGGTAGCGGGTTTTCTGGGTTCGATTTGCGGGGAATTCATTGGTATTCTCAGGTTGGTTGCTGTAAAATCTGCAGGTTCCTGAGCTCACAAACGAAAATTTTCCCGACCGAAAAGAATTACCAGCACAACGTGTTGTTCAAATTACTTTACTGCATGGAAGAAAGATAGAGGTTCCAGAGCCAGAGGATTTTTTCCTGGAAAAAAAGATAGCCAATAGCCGACAGGGCAAGGAAAGGCCCAAAGGGTATTCTTGTCTGGCCGCCTCTGCCCTGTTTTATCATAGCGGCAATACCGACTACCGAACCGGACAGGGAGCTGGCAAAAACCACAAACAATAAACTCTGCCAGCCGAGAAAGGCACCTATCATTGCCAGCAGTTTAATATCTCCCCCGCCCATCCCGTCCCGTTTCGTTAAAAAATAATAGCCAAAGGCGATTGCATATAGGATGCCGCCGCCGGTCAGGATGCCCAGACCTGATTGCTGCCAGGTGACGAGAGGATTGAAAAAGGACGCGGCAAAACCAACAATGATTCCGGGCAAACTTATAGTGTCGGGGATTATCTGGTGGTGGATGTCTATGAAGATGATGACAAGCAATGCGGCCAGAAAAAGAAAATATAAGCCAAACGGCAAAGAGAAGCCAAATTTATGGAACAGGGCAAGTGTCAACATGCCCATACAGAATTCAACAAAAGGATACTGGGCAGAAATTTTTGACTTGCAGGTTCGACATTTTCCCCGTAAGGCAAGGAAACTGAGTATGGGGATATTCTCATACCAGTGCAGCTCAGTGTTACATTTGGGGCAGTGGGAGCCGGGAAAAGCAATTGACTGGCTGGAATCTGGCAGCCTGAGAATGACCACGTTCAGAAAGGAGCCGACAACGGCACCAAAAAGAAAACTGAAAAAATTTGCTATAATGTCCATACTTTTTTAGCCTTGTGTTTGTTCATTTTTCAGCAATCAGGTATAGTTCTGCCTGCGCGGCTGGCTGGTAAGCTTTTTTTGTTTATCCCGGGGCTCTGGGAAGCACATTACTCTTGAGCACTGTCCCGCTTGCGGCAGGACAGTTTATTAATTACTCTTACTTGTATCCTTTTCTATGCCGGAGTTCCAGGAAAAATGCAGTGTTTCTGCAATTGAACAATTGTCCGCGGATGTTTTTCGGTTATCTGTCCATGCCCCTCTTATAGCGGCAGCAGCCCATCCCGGCCAGTTTGTTATGGTACGGGTCATGGACGGGTTTGATCCCTTATTGAGACGACCTTTTTCTCTTCATCAACAGTTTGCCAATGGAACGCTGATGTTGCTCTTTAAGGTGGTCGGCCAGGGGACGCGTATTCTGGCCGGACTTGGCCACGGAGATGAGATTGGCCTGATCGGGCCGCTTGGCCGGGGATTTGATCTGAGCTGCAACGAGCCGGTCTGTCTTATTGGCGGAGGGATGGGAATAGCGCCACTCTCTTTTCTGGCAAAACGTCTGGCCCTTTCCGGTCGTGATACCTCACGGGATTTTGTTTTGCTTGGAGCCGCGAATGATCAGGAAATACGGCTGTTGGCTGATGAATTTTTACATTTTGGCTACAATGTTTTGTCTGCAACTGATGACGGCAGCATGGGGCATCACGGATTTATCCCGGAGCTACTCGACGATGTGCTGCCCCGGGTGACTCGTGTGTTCACCTGCGGGCCATACCCGATGATGAAAAGTATTGCGGCAAAATCTGAGGCGGCAGATGTCGTCTGTCAGGTCTCCCTGGAAACCCATATGGCCTGCGGGCTTGGGGCGTGCCTTGGCTGCACGGTTGCGGGGAAAGAGGGAGGCTATGTTCATGTATGTAAACAGGGACCGGTTTTTAATTCCGGGGAGGTCGCGTGGACAGAGTAAAAGGTGACGACGGGTTTGATCTGCAGGTACATATAGGAAAACTCAGCCTGGCCAATCCGGTAATGACAGCGTCGGGGACGTTTGGTTATGCCCGGGAATTCAGTAATCTTGTTCATTTGCACCGGCTTGGCGGAATTGTGGTCAAGGGGATATCGCTTGAAGCCCGGTCTGGAAACCCGCCGCCAAGAGTTTTTGAGACGGCGTGCGGCATGCTCAATGCCATTGGTCTTGAAAATGTTGGAGTCGAACGGTTTATTACGGAAAAGATGCCTTTTTTACGTGAGCTGTCCTGCCCAGTTGTGGTTAATATTCTTGGTGACTCAGTTGAGCAATATCACGATATTGCAAGCCGACTGGATGGGGTCTTCGGGGTCAGCGCTCTTGAAGTAAATATCTCCTGTCCCAACGTGAAAAAGGGCGGGGTTGCCTTTGGCACCGATCCGGTCATGGCGGCTCAGGTCACTGCTGCGGTACGTGGGGCAACCAGCCTTCCTGTTCTGGTCAAGCTTTCACCAAACGTCACAGACATCGTTCTCATGGCGAGGGCCGTGGAAGAGGCCGGAGCCGATGGGATCTCATTGATAAACACACTCATCGGCATGGCCATTGACCCGCAAACCCGCAAACCCCGTCTGGCAAATGTGATTGGCGGTCTTTCCGGGCCCGCAATCAAACCGGTTGCTCTGCGAATGGTTTGGCAGGTGGCGGCAAATGTATCTATTCCCGTGATTGGCATTGGCGGCATAACCACGGCAGAAGACGCTCTGGAATTTTTACTGGCCGGTGCCACGGCAATTCAGGTGGGGACCGCAAATTTTTATGAACCTTCAGCCCCAGAACAGATCATTCAGGGAATGAAAGATTATCTGCGTCATCAGAAAGAGCAGTCCATTCGGGACATAATCGGCACTGTACAGACGGGATGAGCAAATGAAGAAAGGAAAAATCTGTGTATCAGTCGCCGCTCCTGACAGTCAGGCTGTTTTGAATGCGGTACAGCCGGTATTGGGAATTGTTGATGTTATCGAGGTTCGTCTTGATGCCATGGACGAACCAGACGTTGCCAGGTGTTGTTCTCTGTTGAAAAAACCGCTGCTCTTTACCAACAGACCGGGCTGGGAAGGAGGCGAGTTCAACGGATTTGAGGATGACCGGGTTTCCCCGCTTTTTGCAGCAATCGACGTACAGGCCGCCTATATTGATTTTGAGCTGCGTGCGGATCCGATCTTGAAAGACCAATTGCTGCAGGCCATGCAAGATACGCCCACCCGCATGATTATTTCCTGGCATGATTTCAAGTCAACACCAGCAGAGCAGGACCTTGACGACATTTTTCAGCAGATGGCTGCCAGTGGCGCCCATATCGGTAAGATTGTAACAACGGCCCACAACCCTGCTGATGTACTGCGTGTTTTTTCTCTGCAGGAGAAGGCATTGGCGGCTGGTTTTCCATTAAGCTGTTTCGCCATGGGAACGTCTGGCCGTATCAGTCGTCTGGCTACACTGTATCTGGGGGGCTATATGACGTATGGTGCTGTCAACGAGGCCCAGGCTACGGCACCGGGGCAGCTGTCCGTTGCACGGCTCAAGAACCTGTGTGATATTTTTGAAAAAGGGGACAACCAATGATTAATGGCTCAACAGCCCTGCATGGTATTCTTGGCGATCCTGTCTGCCATTCTCTCAGTCCTGTCATGCATAATGCGGCCTTTACAGCCATCAAGCTGAACGGGTTGTATGTTCCCATGCAGGTGAAAAAAGAAAATGTTGGCAAAGCCGTTGCCGGTTTGGCGGCCCTTGGGTTTATTGGTGTATCTGTTACTGTTCCCCATAAGGAAACCGTGATGGAGTATCTTGATGAGATCGACCCGGTGGCCCAAAAAATCGGGGCTGTGAATACAATTCTTTTTCGCAGGCATCCAGAAAAAGGAACGCTTGTCAGCCGGGGTTTTAATACAGACTGGCTGGGCTCCAACCATGCCCTGGCCGAGGCAATGAAGTTAACCGGGAGCAGGGTTCTGGTTCTGGGGGCGGGAGGAGCGGCCAAGGCCGTGGGCTTTGGTCTGGTCGAGGCTGGGGCCGAGGTCGTTATTACCAATCGCAGTGAAGACCGGGGCCGGGAACTCGCCTCCTGGCTGGGGTGTGATTTCTGTCCGTCCGACAGTCTGGCGGAAATTGAGGCCGCGGCCCTTATCAATACAACCTCTGTTGGCATGGAACCCAATACGGACGCTCTGCCCTGTGAGGCCAAACTTTTACCTGACTTTAAGGTAGTGATGGATATTGTTTATGCGCCCCTGCAAACACAACTCCTGCGCCATGCGGCCAGGGCGGGATGTGCGACCATAGATGGCCTGGCTATGCTGCTCTATCAGGGCGCGGCCCAGTTTAAAATATGGACAGGTAAACAGCCTCCCGTGGATGTTATGCGGGCGGCCTTACTGGAAGAGCTGAAACGTCGTTAAAAATGGTGTGGTTTTTTCCCCATTTGCATTATCAAATTATTGCCCCGAGATTTCATGATTGAGTTAACACCTGTACAATCTTTAGATGCTGTTGTTACTGTTCCCGGTTCAAAAAGCCTCACCCAGCGCGCTCTGATAGCGGCC
>JALXCX010000317.1 GCA_026990725.1 Desulfobulbaceae bacterium | reverse complement strand
GAGCAGGGAGCTGGAGTTTCCGGTGGCAGCTGGAGAAGATGAGTTTGTTGCCCATATCAGGCGGGGACAGAAACTGCAGAAGAGGATTGAAAAGGAAAGTGAAGAGCTGGCCAGAGACCTTATTGATTTCAGTCTTGAATTGCAGAAAACAAGGGAAAGCCATGCTCAGCTTGAGCAGGAGTTGGAATCTCTGCGCAGCAGACGAACCAATATTCCCCGAAGATCCCTGGAGATCAGAAGGAAAATGGCAGAGGTCATTGGCATTGCCGAAGAGGAACTGCCCTTTGTTGGTGAGCTTCTTCAGGTCGCTGAGGAGGAGAAAAAATGGGAAGGAGCCATCGAGCGGCTGCTCCATAATTTCGGGCTCAGCCTGCTGGTTTCATCAGAGTATTACAGCCGGGTCAACCATTATGTGGAGCGGACTAACCTGAAAGGCAGGCTGGTGTACTACCGGGTGAACGAGAAAACCCGGCGAGCTGCACCAGCAGATGACCCGGACATGCTTTCCCGAAAGATCCGGATTAGAACGGACAGTCCCTTTTATGACTGGCTGGATCGAGAACTGAACCGCCGTTTCAACTATGTCTGCTGTGAAACCCTTGACCAGTTGCAGCGGCTGCCCAGGGCCCTGTCCATAAACGGATTGATTAAATCGGGCCACAGGCGGCATGAAAAGGATGATCGTCATTCCCTGCTTGATCGCAGTCGTTTTATCCTTGGCTGGAGCAATGAAGAGAAGATCAAGGCGCTCGAAGAGGAAGCTGAGCGGGTTGCCGAAACAGGACGACAATTTGGGGAAAAAATACGTTTGAGCCAGGAGCGTCAACACCTCCTGGGATGCCGGCGTGACCATTGTCGAGATTTTCTTCAGTTTCATCGCTACGCAGATATTCACTGGCAGCCCATTGCCCGACAGATTGAGGAATTACGTGAAGAACAGCGCCAGATTGAAGAGAGTTCCGATATCTTGCAATCCCTGCGCAAACAGCTGGCCATGGTCAGGGAAAATATTCTGGCCCATGAGCGTAGACGGACGGAGCTCAATGAAAAAATCGGCGGCAGACGTTCTGACAGGCAGCGGTGTCAGGAGGAGCGTGATGATCTGGCCGAATACAGTGATTTTCTGGAAAATCCTGATAATCAGGAACTGGTGAATCAGCTATTGGCCTTTCATCAGACTGTGCTCAAGGATAAACGGGTTACTCTGCGCAATGTGAAAAAATGTCAGAGTGAGGTTCGGGAGCATATCACCCGGCAGATTTCCAACGCAGATGGCCGGATCAAGACCATTACCGAGGCCATTCTCAGACAGATGGGGCAGTTTAAAACAGCCTGGCCCGCTGAAACAGTGGAGGTCGATACCAGCCTGGCAGCAGCGCCGGAGTATGAAGAAATGCTTCTTTCCCTGAAAAAAGAGGACCTGCCCCGTCATGAGGATCGGTTTAAACAGTTGCTTAACGAGGGAACCATCAATTCCATTGCCCTTTTTCAGAATCAACTGGAGCGGGAACGCCAGGATATAACGGATAAGATCAATGCCATCAACCGTTCGTTAAAAGAAACGGAATACAACCCGGGTTCCTATATCACCCTGCTCACCGACCTCAGCCAGGATGCCGAGATCCGTGAATTTCAACAGGAGTTGAAGAATTGCCTGACCCATAGCCTGGGGGGTGAGGAACTCTACAATGAGGCCAAGTTTCTCCAGGTCAAAAAACTGATTGATCGTTTCAACGGTCGTGAGGGGTTAATCGACCTTGATCGGAAATGGACAGCCAAGGTGACGGATGTGCGCAACTGGTTTACCTTTTCTGCCATTGAGCGCTGGCTGGAGGACGACCGGGACAAGGAATATTATTCGGATTCTTCCGGGAAATCCGGCGGGCAGAAGGAAAAGCTGGCCTATACCATTCTGGCCTCGGCTCTGGCCTATCAGTTTGGACTGGAATGGGGTGCTGTCCGTTCCCGATCCTTCCGTTTTGTGGTCATTGACGAGGCATTCGGCAAAGGCTCTGATGAGTCCACCCGGTATGGCCTTGAACTCTTTAAACGGCTCAACCTGCAGCTGCTCATCGTGACGCCGCTCCAGAAAATTCATGTGATTGAAAATTATATCAGCTCTGTCCACTTTGTCCATAACGAGGGCGGGCGCAAATCTCAGTTGCGCAACCTCTCCATTGAAGAGTATCACCGGGAAAAAACGAAGAGGGAAACCGGTGATAACGGTTGATGAAGTCCGCAGAAAATTACTGGCTCACTGGTCAAGCAGACGTTTTTTCAAGGCGGAAATGGCTGGAGAGTCCTTTTTCCCCTTGCTGGTGCCGTTTCGAAAACCAGGCGGCCGGGAGCTGCTGGAGAATTTTGACGAGGTGAAAAAATGGCTGCGGGAACTAAAAAAGGGAAGCCGGCTTGAAAAAGGATATGGTTACGATATTTTGTTCACCACCATTAATCACCGGAGCCTCGGGCCCCAGAAGATACCGGACCGCATCATTGTTGCTGACCGGGATAATTATCTCCGTCTGATCGACAAAAAACAAGAGTATCAGCAGTTTCAAAATGATCTGCAACTGGTGCGCGACAACCAGCCGCAACTCATACCGTTCATTGTCCGACAACCGGGAAAACTGCTGAAATATGCTGGATGCTGGGAGCAGCTGCTGGCGGTCTGCGAATATTTTAACCATAATCCGCAACCCAACCTGTACCTTCGTGAGCTTGATATACCGGGCGTTGATACCAAATTTCTGGAACAGCATAGAAAAATTGTCTCGGAACTGCTGGATCAGCTCCTCCCGCCTGCGGCTGTTGACTCCAGCGTTACCGGCCTTGCCCATCACGGTTTTGAACGGCGCTATCACCTGAAATACGACGAACCCCTGATTCGTTTCCGTGTCCTTGATCCTGCTCTCTCCCCCCTGCCGGGCATGGATGATCTGAGCGTTCCTTTCAGTCGCTTCTGTCATCTGTCCCTGAAATGCAGACGGGTAATTATTACAGAAAATAAAATAAACGGCCTCAGCTTTCCTCCCTGTCCGGACAGCCTGGCTATTTTCGGGCTTGGCTACGGGATTCAACAGGTAGAGGCGGCATCCTGGCTGCTGAACAAAGAAATCTGGTACTGGGGTGATATTGACAGCCATGGTTTTTCTATTCTTTCCCGCTTGCGAGGTATCTTTCCACATTGTCGTTCTTTTCTTATGGATGTGAAGACGCTGCTCAAGCATAAGCGCCTCTGGGGCCGTGAAGAAGACAATCAGCGCTGTCTGGATGAACTGACCCATCTCACATCTGAAGAACTAAAACTTTATAACGATCTGCGCCGCAACCGGTACGGTATCAATATCCGCCTGGAACAGGAGCGGATACCCTTTGCAGATGTCATTGAAAAAACGAATAAAGTTTTCTGTGATTGGGCGGAGTAGTCCCATGAAATAAAAAAGACGGCAAGTGCATGTGCATAATACCGCGTGATGTAAGACAGGCTCTTGGAAAGTGACTTTGACCAAATGACCACGTCACTTGAAGAGCAACATTTAGAATAATGGGCCCGGGAACGTAGAGTTAATCGTGAGGGCGCAGTGCAATACGCCCCAGCATGACCAACAAACCAGAGAAGAGCTTACTGCTCCACTTCAGGAGGAAAGTGGATGGTTGAAGAGGGCCATTACATGGCTTGAAAAAAAGCTATGATCCTGCCACCATTTGCTGCAGCTCTGCCGGGTTTTGAAAAAAGCCACCTGCAATCAATTTTTCTTCCCGGTACAAAATGGGGGACATGATACTTATTGATTCGGCGGTCTGCAAGACTGATTGCCCAGATTGTGTTCTTTGTCGTGGCGTCGGCAACAGATCCGGTCAAAACAATTATCTCTACCTGCAACAAGGTGGCTAGCATGACCGGCTATGATGAGAGGTTGAATAATTTCTGTTTCCCCTAATGGGGCACAAGCTGGAATCAGACCGTCAGCTATGGAGGGCGGCGGAAATTTCCTGCTGGATGGCGGTGATGGTTGCGGCGGGATCTTCGGCATCACGGATGGGACGGCCGATGACCAGGTGATCGGCCCCGTCGCGGATGGCTCGGCCCGGGGTGGCAATGCGTTTTTGATCATCGCTCTTGATGTCAGCCGGACGGATGCCGGGGGTGACCATGGCAAAATCAGGGCCGCATTCCCGGCGCAGACGTGCCGCCTCCCGGGCCGAGCAGACCAGGCCGTCGCAGCCGATGGCCAGTACCTTTTTGGCCCGGGCCAAAACCAGGTCCTCGACCGTACCCTGGAAGTTCAGTTCAGCGACCTCCTCATCTCCCATGGAGGTCAACACCGTAACCGCAAGAATCTTCACCCCGGAATCAGCGGCCAGGGCCGCCTCAACCACAGGGCCATAGCCGTGCACCGTGGCAAAAGTGATGCCGCGATCGGCAAACTGACGAACGGCCAGACCCACGGTGGCCGGGATGTCGTAGAGTTTTAAGTCAAGCATGACCTTGTTGCCGCGTTTGACGATATGATCCACCACCGGCCAGCCACCGGCCAGGAAGAGCTGCAGCCCGACCTTGAAAAAATTGATTTCATTGTCAAGCCGTTCAACCAGCTGACGGGCCATGTCCGGGGTGGGGACATCAAGGGCAAAGATGATCCGTTCGTTAACGGGGATATTTTTCATGGTTCTTCCCGGGTAAAGAATACAGGGCCTCCTGAATAATTGCTATTTTGGTCGAGTTTTTCGCCGGCATGAAAAGAAAATGTCTGCATGTGATGAACATACTGCATTTTCCGCAGAACAGTGAAGCGATCCGGCTAGATTGATCAGGCGGAAATTAACTCATCCTCAATCATCTTATCGATAAAATCCAACAGAAATTGTCGCTGGGCAGGTGTTGCCCAGGCAATGCACGAACAGTGCATATTATGGGAACTGCGAACCAGAAATTCAAATCGTACACTGGTATCTTCGAGTATCACAGAAAAATAAAAAGGACCGCAATCCGGGTGTTCCAGTTGGGCCGGAGCCAGTAAATCCTGTGGTATTTCAAGCCAGAATACATCGCCAAGGACGCTTGCTTTCAGGGTTCGTTTGAAGAAACTGTCCAGGTTATCGCGCTCTAAAAAGGAGAGCTCATCGAGATAGTATTGTCGCATGGTATTTTGATGAAGTTAAATTTTATAATAAATCAGCAGCCAGTGAAAACAATTGGCTCCGTTCTGTTTGACATTGTGCTGACAGGAAGGCTTCTTTTTACTGCCATGGGTCGGCCCCATGGGGTAGGGCAAAGTATCAAAAATCGGCTGCATTCACAACAACCTTTTCTCCACAGGGAGTAATCCGTGATGGAGCTATTGCACAGCAGGAACATGCTGGAGTATGGCAACGAAAAATGAGATCACCCGGTGGCAGACACGGTATGAAGCGGCATGGATCAACGGTCGAGTCCTGTGGTGTCTTTGTTTAAAATTTCGCAACCTCCCTGGCGGACAACGGCCATATTCTCCAGGCGAATCCCTCCCCATTCGGGAAGATAAATGCCCGGCTCAATAGTCACAACCATGCCTGCCCGCAGTTTTTTTCTACAGCGCGGGCTGAGACTCGGGTCTTCATGGACTGCCAAACCAACACCATGGCCAAGCCCGTGACCAAAGAATTCACCGTATCCCGCATTGCTGATGATTGTCCGGGCCGCCTGATCGACATCCCGGCAGATGGCCCCGTCCTTGATGGCTGCAATAGCGGCCAGTTGGGCCTTGCGAACGATTCGTAACCGTTCCAGATAGGTTGATCGGGGTTTACCGGCCACAAAGGTGCGGGTCATGTCAGAACAATATCCGTGCAGGACAAGTCCCATGTCAATGAGGACGATGTCGCCACTGCGCAGAACTCTATCAGTGGGAACAGCATGGGGCCTGGCCGCATTGGTGCCAAAGGCGACAATGGTGTCAAAACTTGGCCCCTCGGCACCAAGTTCCCGCATGGTCAGCTCCAGAGCCAGGGCAATCTCAAGCTCGGTCATACCGGGTTCAATGGTGTTGTATACCAGTTGAAAAACTCGCTCGTTGAGACGGACGGATTGTTTAAGCAGCCTTATTTCATCTTCATTTTTCACGGCCCGCATACGTTCCACCAGACCGGTGAGCGGCACAAGTGTAACCCCGATGGCATCTGTCATCTTTTCCATTGTCATAACTGATGAATGGAGAAAATAATGGCTCTCAAAGGCCAGTCGATGAATGGAAAGTTGAGGCAGCAACTGTTTGAGATGCGGATAAAGTCCTTTGCGATAGAGTTCGACCTCGCAACCTGCGGCTTCCTCTTCTGCCTGGAGAATAAACCTGGAATCCGTGAGGAGAAAAGGTTTGCCTTTGGCCGGAAGCAGCAGGACACCTGCGGTTTCCTGGATACTATGATCAACCGCTGTATAACCGCTCAGGTAGTGTCGGTTGGCGGGCTGGGTGATGAGCATTGCGTCGAGTTTGCGACGCTGTAATGCGGCCTGAACCAGCTGGATGCGTTGTCTGTTCATCGTATATTGCCGTCTGTCTGTTAACGAATTTCTGTCCAGAAATGAAATTGTAGTTCAAGTTCAGGGCGCATGGCATAGTAAAAAACAATCATATCAATAACATGTGAGCAGTTTTATTGTTCACAGCGATGCCGAAATCGGGTAAAAGGGGCGTCTATAGACAGGCATTAACCAAGCCGTTCCTGAACAGTGGTCTTGTGCTGATCCAGGGCCTGGCTGTACTGATCGGAGAGCTCGGTTTCCAGGCGAGACCATTCCTCTTTGATCTTGGCCTGCAGGGCCATTTCCGGGCTCATCCCCTGGTTTTGCTGCATCCCACCGGCCTGCTGGGCCAGTAACTGCTCGTATTGCACGCGAACTTGTTCTTCAAGTTGTTCTTTAAGCTGCTCCCGGTGCTGGTGGTACTGGCCTGTGATATGCCGGATTTCTTCGCAGATGCTTGCCATCTCGCCGGTGCCACCGGCAAGGTTGAGGATACCGTTTATGGCTTTGTCGGTCCGTTCCCGGGCCGATGCATCACGGGGTAGAAAAATATTACGCAGCAGCACTGCAACCATACCCTGTCGCAGCGGTATCTGCTGGTCAGGTGGCAGTTCGTTCAGGGCGTCTATCAGACTGTCGAGGGTGTTGTCCATGAACTGAGCTGCCAGCTGCATGCCTTTTTTATGCGTGTTGTCCTGGGAGAGGTCGTTGGTTGCTGTCTGGGCCATGCGTTCAGCCCGTTCCAGAACCAGATCCAGGGTGGATTTTATTTCAGCCATAGTCGTCGTTATTATTGGAGGTTATCAAGGTGTTTTGTGCCGGGAAACAGCCTTTGGCTGCCTGGTACAAAAGTTATCATTGCAAGCATACGCATTTTTGCTTGAAACCACAAGCCGGGCAGGAGATTATTCTTCTCTTTTTCGTCGTAGTTTGGCTGCGAAAAAACCATTAATGTCCGCACAGGGCAAAGGAGCAAAACATCCCTGCTCGTTGACCAGTTGCCGGGCGTCGGCAGGTAGGTCTCCACGGCAGTCCTGCAGTTCAAATGTTGGTGTATCAGCGAGGAATTGTTTAATAATATGCCAGTTTTCTTCAGGTTCCAGAGAACAGGTTGCATAGACAAGAAAGCCCCCCGGAGCAAGCAGGGTGGCAGCTGTCTGGAGAAGGGCGCGTTGACGGGCCTGGCAATCGGGAATATCACCGGGTTGCCGGTTCCAGCGAATGTCCGGGTGTTTCCTGATGACCCCGGTGCCGGAACAGGGAACGTCCAGCAGGATACCGTCAAAGATTTTCGGCGTAGTAGCGGCAAATGCCTCGATAGTCTGGCGGTGCAGGGTGACGCGGTCTGCAAGTCGCAGCCGTTTGATGTTTTCGGCCAGCAACCGGGTGCGGCGTTTGTCCGGTTCGACGGCGCTCAGGGTGGCATGGGCCGGCAGGCGCCGGGCCAGGATGGAGGTTTTGCCCCCCAGGCCGGCGCAGGCATCCAGATAACGCCCCCCGGGTTTGAGTGGCGTGCAGATCAGACAGGCAAGGCTGGCAGCCTGATCCTGAATATGAAACAGGCCTGCCTCAAAGCCGGGCAGATCTGCGATAGCGCCCCGGTGACCGGGCAGGAGCAGGCTGTCAGGTGCATACTGGCCCGGACGAACGTTAATGTGCTCTTTTTCAAGGATTGCTGCCAGTTCACGACTGGTGGTCCGGCTGGTGTTGGCCTGGAGGCAGAGGACAGGCTCCCGGCAGTTGCCCCTGCAGATTGCCGTCATCCTGGCATGGCCAAAGTTCCTGCTCCATCTGTCGGTCAGCCATGTCGGGTGCTCAAGGATTGGTGTGCCGCCCGGTCCGGCGGTTTCCGGCGGGGGAAGGATATCTTTTGCCCGGGAGACGGCCCGCAGAGTGCCATTGACAAATCTGATCAACCAGGCCGGCTGGCGACATTTTTTCAGGGCCTTGACGGTTTCGTTGACAGCGGCTGAATCGGGGATTCGTTGCAGAAAACAGATCTGGACAATACCCACCCTGAGGGCTGCCAGGGTCAGGGGCTTCATCTTGCGCAACGGTGTTTTGGCGAACCGGGCCAGCAGGGTGTCGAGATATTGCTGTCTGCGAAGAGCGGTCATGACCAGCATGACGGCCAGCTGACGGTCGGCCCGGGACAGGGTAGAGGCGTGGATACCTTGTTCGATAAATTCCTGAATGGGTTGACCGCTGCCCATCCAGTTGGCCAGGCAGAGAATGGCACGTTTTCTGGGGCTGCCCTGGGGAGGCTGTAAGGTCATAAAGAGGGAAAAAAGGTTGAGACGGTGTTTTTTCCCTGACCTTTACTGTAAAACAGGGCCTGGTCAGCGCAGCCCAGCAGCTCAGTCAGGGTCTGGGCATCGTGGGGGAAGGTGGCCACCCCGCAACTGACGGTGATATGTATGGAAAGATCCTGGGAGGCCAGAAACTCGGCGTGTTCAATGGCGGCCCGGATTCGTTCAGCTACCTGCAGCCCCTGTTCACCGTCGTGACCAGCCAGGACAATGACAAATTCGTCCCCGCCATAACTCACCCCGTAACAGCCATCGGGCAGAACGGAACGCACCACATCGGCAAGTTCGGCAATGATCCGGCTGCCATTGAGGTGACCATAGGTATCCACCACAAATTTAAAGTCATCAATATCCATGAAAATAACCGACAGGGCCCTGTTGCGGTGCATGTCCAACTGGCCCTGCAGGGTCTGGTAAAGATAGCGGGTGTTGTAAAAATCGGTGAGGTCGTCCCGGATGGAGAGTTCCCGATATCTGGCCTCGCTGGCCTTGAGTTCTTTCTGGGTTTTGCGGAGGGCCAGGTGTGTTTGGATTCTGGCAAGGAGTTCAGCCGGGGTATAGGGCTTGTTGACATAATCCTGCCCGCCGGCTCTGAAGGCCGTGATAATATCACGCTGGTTACGGCGTGAGGTGACAAACAGAACAGGGATATCCGAGGTGTGCGGGTCCTGCTTGATGCTCCTGCAGGCATTGAAGGCAGAACCGCCGATCATATCAACGTCCAGGAGGATGAGGTCGGGTTTAATTTTGGGCAACACGGCCAGGGTGTCATCGGCGCTACTTACAGCATGGACATGATAACCAGCCTCAGTGAGAATATCTCCGAGCAGTCGGACAAGTCCCTGATTGTCATCAGCAATGAGAATGGTCGGGGTATCAGTATGGTCGTGTTTTTCCATGAAGTTTACAATGAATCATGGGCGATGAAAAGTCAAGAGATTCGGCCCCTGTCACGGTAGAATTACTGGAAAAAAAGCGATAATTTCAGCTATATTGGTCTGGACAAATTTTAAGATCGTGCTAAAGTCGTTTGTTTAGTGGTCATATTTGGACGATTGGGACAAATATAACGTTATTTATTGCACAGGAGAACGAGAATGAAAAAAATGTCGTTTATCATGGTAGCGGTCTTTCTCATGATTTCCGCGTCACTGGCTGTGGCAGGAACGCTGCAGGATGTACAAAAACGTGGTCAACTGGTTTGTGGTGTGTCCACAGGGCTGCCGGGCTTTTCCGCAACAGATGAAAAGGGTGTCTGGAAAGGTTTGGATGTTGATGGATGCCGGGCCGTTGCAGCCGCTGTACTGGGTGATGCATCTAAAATTAAATATGTTCCCTTGAACTCGAAAGAGCGGTTTACTGCTCTGCAGTCTGGTGAAATTGACGTTCTTGTTCGTGGCACAACTTGGACCCTTCATCGTGATACGGCGCTTGGCCTGAACTTTGCCGGTGTTAATTATTATGATGGCCAGGGTTTTATGGTTCGTAAAAAACTTGGTGTTAAAAGCGCCAAAGAGCTTGCCGGTGCAGCTTTCTGTATTGATGCCGGCACAACCACGGAACTCAATCTGGCCGATTATTTCACCGAGCATAAAATGAAATATGAAGCCGTTGTTTTTGATACCCATGATGGCACCCTGAAAGGATTTGAAGCCGGTCGCTGTGACTGCCTGACATCTGATCAGTCTCAGTTGTACGGATTGCGCACCCATCTTGCTGATCCTTCTTCTGCTGTAGTTCTGCCCGATGTTATTTCCAAAGAGCCCCTTGGCCCCGTTGTCCGCCAGGGTGATGACGAGTGGTTCAATGTTGTCCGCTGGACATTCTTTGCCATGCTCAATGCGGAAGAAATGGGTGTGACTTCTAAAAATATTGATTCTATGAAATCATCCAACAACCCCGGTATCCGTCGTCTGCTTGGTCTTGAAGGCGATAAGGGACAGAGCCTGAACCTGCCTGATGACTGGAGCTACCAGATCATTAAACAGGTGGGTAACTACGGTGAAAGTTTTGAGCGTAATGTTGGTATGGGCTCTCCTTTGCAGATTAAACGTGGTTTGAACGCCCTCTGGAAGAATGGTGGCATCCAGTACGCTCCACCAATGCGATAGGCATTAACGTCTTGATGAACCCGACCCGGAGTTATCTGCTTTGCGGCAATTCCGGGTCTTCTTTCGTCTACTGTTTTTTCGCAGCCCGGGAATTTGTTCTCCCGGACTGCGAAAAATGCAATAGGAGTAACGGGTGACTATGAGTAAAGGTACTGGTACAACGACGGCCTGGTGGAATAATGCCCAGAACAGAGCACTTCTGTTTCAGGTTCTTCTTGCCATCGGTGTTGTTTTTTTCTTTTATTATATCGTCAATAATGCCCTGTACAATCTTGAACAGCGGGGGATTACCACTGGTTTTGCTTTTCTGAAGCAAAAAGCGGGCTTTGGTATCATTCAGAGCCTGATTCCCTATAACGAATCAAATACCTATGGCCGGACTTTTCTTGTCGGTCTGCTTAACACGGTTCTTGTCTCCGTGCTGGGTATTATCTGCGCTACTATTCTTGGTTTTATCGTGGGGGTTGCCCGTCTTTCCTCCAACTGGCTGGTGTCCAAAACTGCGGCGGTTTATATCGAAACTTTTCGAAATCTTCCGTTATTGCTGCAGATATTTTTCTGGTATTTTGCCGTATTACGGGCCCTGCCTTCACCGAGGAACAGTTTGCATCTTGGTAACCTGGCCTTTCTCAATATTCGGGGTATTTATTTTCCCCGGCCTATTTTTGAACAGGGCTTTGGACTGGTTACAGCCGCCATTGTCGGCAGCTGTATCGCTATTATCATTTTGCATAGATGGGCTAAAAAACGACAGGAACAAACAGGTGAGCAGTTTCCTGTTTTTTTGACGTCTTTGGGAGTTTTAACCGTAGTTCCTCTGATTGCATTTTTTATTGCCGGCTCGCCGCTGCACTGGGAACTGCCAGAGCTCAAGGGCTTTAACTTTCGGGGTGGTGTAACGGTGATTCCGGAACTTGCGTCGCTGCTGCTGGCCCTGACCATTTATACGGCCAGCCTGATAGCAGAGATTGTTCGTTCCGGTATTCTGTCGGTCAGTCACGGTCAGACAGAGGCCGCCCACGCTTTAGGCCTGCGGCCTGGTAAAACCCTGCAGCTTGTTATTATCCCCCAGTCCATGCGGGTGATCATTCCCCAGATGACCAGTCAGTACTTAAACCTGGTGAAGAACTCTTCCCTGGCAACGGCCATTGGTTATCCTGATCTTGTTTCTGTCTTTGCAGGAACGACGCTTAATCAGGCAGGTCAGGCCATCGAGATTATTTCCATGACCATGGGGGTCTATCTGACACTCAGCTTGACAATTTCTTATTTGATGAATTGGTATAATGCCCGCAGTATGCTGAAGGAGCGGTAACGATGATAGTTCATACTCCACATCCAGACCTGCCGCCGCCTTCGACAGATGTAGGCGTTATTGGCTGGCTCAAAAATAATTTATTCTCCTCGCCACTGAACAGCGTGATGACCCTGACGATGCTGTATGTATTGTATCAGGTCATACCTCCGTTTGTGAACTGGGCATTTCTCGATGCCAACTGGGTGGGGAGCACGAAGGAGGCCTGCACCGGTGACGGGGCCTGCTGGGTATTTATCAAGGTTCGTTTTACCCAGTTCATGTTTGGTTTTTATCCACCCGATCAGTACTGGCGGGTGATTACGGCATTTCTCCTGCTTGGGTTTTTGATTTTTTACCTGCTGATTGATGGCCTTCCCAAAAAGAATTGGGTTGCCGTTTTTACTGTGCTGGGTTTTCCCCTGGTTGCCTATGCTTTGTTTTATGGCGGATGGTTTGGTCTGCCCGTGGTGGAGACATATAAATGGGGCGGCCTGATGCTGACCCTTATCCTCTCCACTGTGGGTATGTTTTTTGCCCTGCCATTTGGGATTATTCTGGCCCTGGGGCGACAGTCTCATATGCCTGTGGCCAAATCGCTGTCTGTGCTGTTTATCGAGCTGTGGCGAGGGGTACCGCTGATTACGGTGTTGTTCATGTCATCGGTCATGCTGCCCCTGTTTATTCCGGAGGACTTTCGGATCGATAAACTGATACGGGCCTTGATCGGTATTTCCATGTTCCAGTCAGCCTACATGGCAGAGGTTGTCCGGGGCGGGCTGCAGGCTCTTCCCAAGGGCCAGAGAGAAGCGGCCGACGCCCTGGGGCTGTCCTACTGGCAGGGCATGAATCTTGTCGTGTTGCCACAGGCCCTGAAAACGGTTATTCCCGGTATTGTCAATACCTTTATCGAGCTGTTTAAAGATACCTCCCTGGTCATGATCATTGGTTTGTTTGACCTGTTGTCGATTATTCAGTCATCCTTTACCGATGCAAAATGGCTGGGATTTTCTGTGGAAGGGTATGTCTTTGCCGGCCTGGTGTACTGGATATTTTGTTTTTCCATGTCCCAGTACAGCCAGCACCTGGAGAGAAAGCTGCATACGGGCCATAAGAGATAAACCGACATGGCTGATCAGGTTCGTCGGCCATAACAGACGATGAAAATCTTCGTCGTGGCGTGGCCCGGATTTTTACAATTGGTACAATTATGACAGAGCAAGCAGAACAGAAGGAAGGGCGAGAGAATCCTGTTGCCATTGAGTTGATTGGCATGCATAAATGGTATGGTGATTTTCATGTGCTCAAGGATATCAATCTGACCGTGAAACGGGGGGAGCGCATAATTATCTGCGGCCCGTCGGGCTGTGGTAAATCAACGTTGATTCGCTGCATGAACCGGCTTGAGGTGCATCAGCGGGGTGAGATCAGGGTGGACGGCATTGAACTCAATGATGATCTCAAGCACATCGAAAAGATCCGTCGAGATATCGGCATGGTCTTTCAGCAGTTTAATCTGTTTCCCCACCTCACCGTCATGCAGAACTGCTGTCTGGCGCCGATCTGGGTATTGAAAAAGCCCCTTAAGGAGGCAGAAGCAACAGCTATGCAGTATCTGGAGCGGGTGAAGATTCCGGATCAGGCAGATAAATATCCCGGCCAACTCTCAGGTGGCCAGCAACAGCGGGTGGCCATTGCCAGGTCCCTGTGCATGAACCCGAACATCATGCTGTTTGATGAACCGACCTCGGCCCTTGACCCTGAGATGATCAAGGAGGTGCTTGATGTTATGGTTGATCTGGCCCATGAGGGCATGACCATGCTCTGTGTTACCCATGAGATGGGTTTTGCCAAAACAGTGGCTGACCGGGTGATTTTTATGGATTCCGGGGAAATCATTGAAGAAAATGATCCGGAAAGTTTTTTCAGTAACCCGCAATCAGATCGTTCAAAACTTTTTTTGAGTCAGATTCTGTAATCTCCCTTGATAAACAGCCTTTTTGCCCGATTTTTTCTTCACAGCGCAGAATGAAATGCTCGCATGTGATTAATATGCTGTGCTTTTATTTGCCGTACCCGCCCGCCCTCCGATAGGCGAGAGCGGGTACGGCGTTTGCCTGTCGGATATCAACATCCTTCAATGGCTTTCTTTCTGGCTGTCTTGAGCTTGACCGCATCTCCGACTTTCATTTTTCCTGCCTTTTTACCGCAATCCAGGGTAACGATATTGTCTTTTATGCTGGTGATGGTGCATTTGCTGACGGCAGCCATGGATATCCCTGTTGCCATGGTGAGGATGGCGCTGGCAGCTAACAGAATGGTCATTTTTTTAAACATTGTTTTCTCCTTGGTTGTCATTTGTCTTTAACCCCTGTGCGGGGTGAAAGTTGTGGAGCCGAAGGCAACGCAAACGGCTTTCTGCTTTGCCTGTAACTGTAACTCTGCTGGCTGCACATACCAGCCGATATCGGGTGATATGTGGTGCAATGTGACCCCATATCAGGCTGTTATGTCTATACTTGCAGCAGGTGAAGAGATGATGAGGATTGTGAAAAGTGGTTGGCAAGATGGGATCTACAGCGTATTGTTTGCCAGAGAGATGCCTTGACGTCTCTCTGGATAAGGTATATTCCCGGCCCCACTCAGGGTACGGTGTAACACCGGTGAATCCACGGCTGTTTTTTTGCGGTGGCGTTGTCCGGAAATATGAACTCGTAATGACACCATGACAGATAAGCAGCGACCAGCATCAGGTGTGGCCATGATCCGGATTGACGGGGCCCGGGTCAGGCAGTTACGTGAAGAACGCGGCCTGACCCAGTTATATTTAGCAACTGCTGTTGGCGTGACAACCGATACCATTTCTCGTTGGGAAAATCGTCATTACCCGACCATCAAGGAAGAAAACGGTCTGCGCCTGGCAGAAGTGCTTGAGGTTGAGGTTGACGATCTGCTGGAGACAACCGCTTCCGATCAGGGCGTCACTCCTGCTACAGAAAAGACGTCAGCTGTCCCGGCGACCCGGGCAGGGTTACCTTTACAGGTCTATACCCGGCTGATTAATTTGGCCCTTGCCATAATGATTATTGTGGTCATCGGCTTGTTTATCTGGAAAAAAAATCTTTTTATCAAGCCTCCTGCTATCGAAGCCGTTCGTTTCCTTCCCTTGTCCTGTGCTCCGGGCATGACCTTTCCTGTTCTCATTTCCCTTCAGGGGGCCGATGATAACCCTGTTCTTGTCCAGGAATCGCTACCGCATGGCCTTGAGGTCGTATCGACCATACCCGTGGCCACGTCGGCCAGTGATGGGGTTTTGAAGTGGCTGAGAAAACAACAGGACAGTCGGCAGCGTTTCATCTACCTTGTTCGGGCAGCCGGTGCGAATGGGGAGGTCCTCCATGTGAGCGGTAGTATCAAGGTCAGTAAGGGAAGTGGCAGAATTGCTGTCAGTGGCGGGCAGGACATCCGTCTGGCCCCTGTCCATTGGGCCGACCGGAATGGTGATTTTGTCATTAATGATGATGAGATTCTTCAGGTGTATGATCACTTTGGCAACATACCGGCAATGGTTGATGCTCTCAATACTATAGAGGAGATTTGGCTTGGCTCAGGTTATCGCTGGAACGAAAAAGGTAAAACCATTGAAATACTTCCATAAGCAGGGACAGCGCAGGAAGACAGCAAAAAGGCCGAGGGCATTGCAGACAGTGTTCATGGCATGTTTGCTGTGCAGTTTGCTGGTCGGC
>JALXCX010000316.1 GCA_026990725.1 Desulfobulbaceae bacterium | reverse complement strand
CTTCTTTTGCTACTGTTTTGGTGCCAAAACCGGAAAAGAGCACATTGGACAGTGACCGGTTCATGGCCTTACACATGATCTGGGTGAGAATAATGCCTGAGGCACCGACCAGCGCACCGGCAACAATAAGAATGGTATTGGAAATAACAAAACCGGCAGCACAGGCAGCAAGCCCGGAATAGCTGTTCAACAAAGAAATAACAACCGGCATATCGGCTCCACCAATGGGAATGGTCGAAGTAACACCAAAACCAAGGGCCACCAGCACTATCACGACAAACAAAGTATAGCCAAATCCGGATGCCGGACTCATGCAGAACAGGGCCGCGGCGGCAAGGGCGGTAACAAGAATTGCCCCGTTAATAAGATGCTGCCCTTTAAAGATCACGGCTTTCTGGGTGATTTTGCCAGACAGCTTCCCAAAGGCAACCATGGAACCGGTAAAGGTGACACCCCCGACAAAGGCAGACAGAAAGGCCACGATGGCTATAAACACGGACATTTCGGGATGCTGATGATACTCGGCCCAGGCAAGCAGTAGACTTGAAATACCGCCAAAGCCGTTAAACAGGGCTACCATCTCCGGCATGGATGTCATTTCGACCTTGATCGCCGCAATAACGCCCACCACGGTGCCAATGGCCATGCCAAGGATAATCCATTTATAATCCAGGCCCTGGCCAAGGAGTGTGACCACAATAGCCACCAACATGCCCAAAGCAGACAAGAGATTGCCACGCCGGGCCGTTGCCGGAGAACTGAGCATTTTCAGTCCCAGAATAAACAGGGCCCCTGAGATAATATAGGCAAAATTAATGAAGAGAGGGCTCATTTGGCTCCTCCCTTAACTTTTTTCTTAAACATCTCCAGCATCCGGTTCGTCACCACATAACCACCAACCACATTAATCGTGGCAAAGGTGACGGCCAGCGTACCGAGAATAGCTGTAAACACATAATTTTCTGAATGTATCGACGCCAGAGCGCCAATTAAGGTGATACCTGAAATTGCATTTGATCCCGACATGAGCGGAGTGTGCAAGGTCGACGGCACCTTGGAGATGAGCTCAAAGCCCAGAAAAATTGCCAACACAAAAACAAAGGTTAAATAGACGGATTCCATTGTGTTCCTCACTTATTCATGATGCTCTTATACATTTCGCTGACGATTTCACCATGATGGGTAATCAAAGCACCCTGCATGATTTCATCTTCCCGGTTCATTACAAATACACCTTTTTCTTTGTCCCAGAAATGATCAACAAAATTTCCGAGGTTAGACGAATACATCTGGCTTGCAGTTTCTGCTACCCGGCCGGGAAGATTACCAAGACCAATAACCTTCACACCTTCAATTTCAACAATTTTATCAACTTCCGAGCCTTCAACATTACCACCTGTTTCAACCGCCATATCAATGATGACTGAGCCGGGGTTCATATTGGCAATCATGGCTCTATCAACAATGCGCGGAGCCGGACGGCCAAACAACTGGGCAGTGGTAATAACAACATCTGCCGCAGCACAGGCCTTGACCATTGCCTCTTTCTGCTTGGCCATCTGCTCTGGAGTAAGTTCTTTGGCATAGCCGTCTTTGGTCTGGCCGGTTTCGCCAAGATCAACCTTGACAAATTTTGCCCCAAGAGATTTGACCTGTTCTTCGACAACAGGACGTGTATCAAAGGCCTCCACCCGGGCACCAAGACGTTTGGCCGTGGCAATGGCCTGCAAACCGGCCACCCCGACCCCTATAATGAAGACCCTGGCCGGTTTAATGGTTCCGGCAGGAGTGGTCATCATGGGAAAAACCTTATCCAGATGCTCTGCGCCAAGAATGACAGCCACATAACCGCCAAGATTTGCCTGGGACGACAGCACATCCATTTTCTGGGCAACCGTTGTCCTGGGAATCATTTCAAGGCTGACCGCAGAAATATCGGCATCCTTTAACTTATCCACAAGCTCAACTTCGTTAAAGGGATCCAGATAGCTCACATGGATACACCCTTTTTTCATCATTTCCACTTCTTCAACGGGCGGCTTGCGCAGCCTGAGGACCATGTCAGCCGTCGACAACATATCAGTACGTGAGCTGCCAATACTTGCTCCAGCTTTCTCATAATCAGCATCTGTAAACCGGCAGGTCAGGCCCAGGCCGCTCTCCACCTCAATCTGAGCACCCAGCTTTACCAGCTTGGCCACTGTTACCGGTATCAGGGGAACACGGCTTTCCCCGGCATAGAGCTCTTTCATGACTGCAATTTTCATAGAATCACTCCTCATTGGTTCTACAACATACGAAAAATACAAAGATTTTTATTAACAAACCCTGCCCCACAGCCTGCAAACGGCTATCAAAAATGTTTCACGCTCCGGTGAGCCTGGCATGAGGCATCAGGATAATTAAAAAAACAAATTTCGAAGCAGATTACAATGCACGACACATTATTACACGCAAAAATAATCAGCCGGAGTCTCTGTTTTTGAGTCGATCAAGCAGTCTTTTGTGAATATCATCAAAACCGCCATTGGACAGGATTGCAATGATATCACCGGAGCGGGATGAGGTCTCCAGAAAATCAAGAATCGCCCCGGTATCGGCAAAGTAGTGGGCGTCAATTTCCTGACTGGCAAGGGCTTGAACCAGGACCAGCGAAGAAAACTGCTCTTCCGGGGGCAAACCTGCAAGGGGGACGATCTCCGGAATAATGACTTGATCCGCTCCGGCAAAAGCCGTTGCATACTGCTGCTGAAAAACAGCTCGTCTGCTTGAGTTGGTGCGCGGCTCAAAAACAATCACCAGCCGGCGGTCAGGCCAGGCAAGGCGGAGTGCTTTAATTGTCTCCTTCACCGCTGTGGGATGATGGGCGAAATCATCAAGAACAAGGATATTATCAATCTCTCCTCTGACTTGCTGCCGCCGCTTGACCCCCTCAAAGGAATCAAGTCCCTGGCGAATGGCGGTACGATCAATACCCAGGTGTTCCATAAGAGCAATCACGGCAAGACTGTTCAAACCGTTATGAATCCCCGGCATGGGCAGGGAAAATTCACCATACACAGCACCGTCTTTTAGAGCTGTAAAGCTGCTGCGCATACCTGAGGCGCAAAAATTATCCAGCTGCCAGCGGCAGTCGGCTCCTGTACCATAACTAATCACCCGCCCAGGACATTTTTCGGCAATTTCCGCCACAACGGGGTCATCCACACAGGCAATCAGGGCGCCATCTCTGGGGATAAGTCTGACAAACCTGGTAAAAGAGTCTTTGATCTGGTCAAGGTCGGAAAAAATATCCGCATGATCAAACTCAATGGAGGTAAGTATGGCAAAATGGGGACGGTAATGAAGGAATTTAGAAACTTTGTTAAAAAAAGCCGTATCGTATTCATCGCCTTCAACCACAAAAAACTCACCCTTGCCCAGCCGGTAATTCCTGCCAAATGCCTCAACGATACCACCTATAAGAAAACCGGGTGACGAACCGGCCCGGTACAGTGCCGTTGCCAGCAGGGATGATGTTGTGGTTTTTCCATGGGTTCCGGCAACAACAAGAGATGTCAAATCCTGCAGAAAAAAATGCCCCAACGCCTGGGGCATGGAGAGATAGGGAATCTTCAATTTTGCCAGGGCTTCAGCCTCGGCAAAGACAGCCTGAATAACATTACCGACAATAACAAGATCAGGCCGCGGATCGAGATTTTCTGCCCGGTAGCCTTCCATGACCTCTATGCCGGAGCGGGCCAGAAAGTCCGACATGGGCGGATAGACATTCTGATCAGATCCGGTGACCCTGAAGCCCCGCTCCTTCAGCATACCGGCCATGGCTGCCATGCCGGTGCCGCAGACCCCCATTATATGAATATGATGCAGCTTAACAGGGACCCTGTTCCGCAGTGGATCAAGTTGTGCTGCCATCAAAAATCCTTTGCCGAAGATTTGACTGTCTTGAAAACACGCTCATAGGTTTCTTCAAAGTTGGCAGGTGTCAACCGTCCCACCTCTATAAACTTGACAACAATTTCCTTCGTAACCTTAAATATAGCTTCATCGGTGATTGGCCGACTGTATGGCTTGGTATCATTTTGTTCAGACATATTTTTCTCCGCTTGTTACCCACCCAAAAGACCTGCCTCTAACCAGCATGGCTGGACCAAATGGACCAGCCACAACGAACGTTGAAAGTTCGCAACTGCGCCATGGCAAATCAGCAGCCAACGGCGACTTTTCTATACATTGTCAGAGCAGTAAAAAAAACAGTTTGCCCGTCAGAGGCGGGCAAAAATAATTATAAGACGTGCAATAAAAAACCCCTGTTGCCGGGAAGAAGGCCAATTCTAGTCCAGGGCAACAGGGGTCCTCTTCTCTCACAGGAAAAACCTATGCAGCACTCCCCGGGAGAATGATCTCAGACAATCGTTTCCTTTCTCAATTCTTTGCCAGCTGCACAAAATCAATAGCGCCGGCGTAGTCAACCAAAGTCTGCTTCTCAACCTTATTGCCCTTGACTGTCACCATGAACCGGTTGGCAACCACGATATTAAGCTCACCGTTTTTTGCCTTGTCATCATATTTAAGAATAGCCCGCTGGCCCTTGACGGTAATAAGACTGCCTCCGGCCGCACCGGCAAACATCGGGTTATTAAGCATCATCATCACAGACTGCAGGACCGGAGAATCAGAAACTATTTCCATGGAAACTGTCGCACCGGCTTTGGCATAATCACGGCTCACTGTCACCCCGCCTCCAAACACTGCTGTGCCAAGGGTCTGGGCGCTGGCAGGTTTGGCCTGCCAGCCGGCAAGAGGTTCGGGCAATAACTCCTTCATGCGTTCGCTTTTTTTCTGACGAACAAGCTGAGAGGCATAGTCAAGGTTAGATGCCGCTCCGGCATAAT